>DUGC01000060.1 GCA_013331625.1 Candidatus Iainarchaeum sp.
CCGCTATGACAGGCCGCAGGCAAAGCGCTACCGCGAGTTCACGCAGGCAGATGCTGACATTGTAGGCGCAAAGGGCATTCTGGCCGATTTTGAGTCCCTGCAGGTTTCAGTTGATGTTATGCGTTCGCTTGGCCTGCAGTTCACTGTCCGCACAAGCAGCAGGCAGCTGCTTGAGGAGCTTGCACTGAAATGCAATGTGCAGCCCTCCCAGATAGCTGATGCGCTGCGCTCTATTGACAAGCTCGATAAGATCGGGGAAAAGGAAGTTGAAAAGGAGTTTGAGGCAAAAGGGATCGACTGCAGCCTGCTCGAAAAAATTTCCACAAATTCCCTTGAGCAGGTGAAGGATACTTTAGGGGAATCCCAAGGGGTGAGCGATATTGAAACTTTGCTTGCCCTGTGCAGGGAAAATGGGTTAAATGAAGTGAGGTTTGACCTGAGCCTTTGCCGCGGCCTTGAATATTATACGGGGACCGTATTTGAAATTGCACTCAATGAGGGCCCTAGCGTTGGCGGAGGGGGAAGGTATGACAACCTTATCTCACTTTATGGCGGCCAGCCGACACCGGCAGTGGGGATCANNTGCAGCATTCAAAATCGGTGCGGAGCTGCGCAAAGCCGGGGTCGCAGTTGAAATGGAGGTTATGGAGAGGAACATAAAAAAGAACCTCGAATACGCGCAAAAGCGCGCCATAGGGTTCATCGCATTCATCGGCGAGCAGGAAGTGAAGGCGAAAGCTTTCAAGGTCAAGGACATGCAGGGCCGCAGCGAGAAGGAGTTTGCATTCAATGACATAAAGGAGGTTTTCAGCTTCATCAAAGGGCACCACTGACTCTCTTTTTTAACCCTTTTCAGTTCCAATGTTTAAGTTATAAGCGCCTCAGTAGCTCCAGTAGCCAGAGCGCGTCCTTGGTATCCCGAAATCCGGGCCAGCGAGGACGAGGTCGCGGGTGCAACTCCCGCCTGAGGCTTCTATTCCCCCCATTGAAATCATTAAACGGCCCGCGGCCAAAACGGACGTCTCTGGCCTTGCATTGAAAGCGCAACACAGCGCCGCGATTTGCAGCCATTCACCACAAGGATAGAGCCGTGCGTTCTGGCTGGTGGCGTATCCCAGCCAGGCCCCATTTGCTTATAATCGGCCTGCCTGCAATGGCAAAGTGATTCCTTTTTAATGGCTTTCACAGCGATTCTATAGAACAGGTACAGTGAACAGCTGTGCTATCTGCAGTCAAAGTTTTGTTGCATTCATGCATCAAAAATGCGGCTCATTTGGCAGTGCTGTGATGAATGTTAACTGTTTTAAAACGAAAAAAGGTGAAAAGAGAAATGCAGTACGGTATGCCAAGGCAGATGTATGATGCCACATGCTCGGATTGCGGCCAAACAACACAGGTCCCATTTAAGCCCGCTGAGGGAAGGCCTGTTTATTGTAGAAACTGCTATCAGAAGCATAAAAAGCCCTCCTCAAATTACTGACGGGGCCCAATAACCCATGGTTTGGCTCAAAAGGCCTAAACCCTTATTCTTTTTTATTTTTACACTCTTTTCCTGAAGGCGCCATGCACTTTATATGCTAAAAGAGGTTTAAATTCTGGCATGGGCTTTAGTATGGGCATGAGGCAGAAAAAGTCGCTGCGGCTTCTTATTTTCTTGCTTGCGCTCTGGACTTTTTCACCGGCTTCCCAGGCAGCGCCTGTATGCGGCAACGCAATTGCACAGGCCGGGGAAGCATGTGACAATGCAAACGTGAACGGCTACAGCTGCACATCTCTATCAGGATTTAATGCGGGGGAACTTGGATGCAAACAGGATTGCTTGGGGTATGACACATCAGCATGCATAGCCGCAAACACTCTAACCGCAGCCAGCCCGTCTTTCCAAGACGTGAATGCGGCAGTATCCAAGTCCAATTCCGGGGACATTGTCATAATACCTGCAGGGACAGCAACATGGAACAGCACCCTGATGATAACAAAAGCGATCACCCTCAAAGGCGGCGGGATTGATAACACAAAAATCATAAACGGGGGGATAAACCAGCTTATCAGGATAAAGCCGCAATCCCAATCTGAAGCAGGCAAAAATATCCGCATCACGGGAATTTACTTTTACTACCCGGTCACACCTGTTTATTCAACCGGGGGGGAGAGGAGATTCATCCTTGTTGAAGGGCGGCAGGACGGCGCATACCCGCTAACCCAGTTAAGGATAGACCATTCAAAGTTCGAAAAAGGATTCAGCCAGATATTCGTGGATGGCTGGGTTTATGGGGTTATTGACCACAGTGAATTCCTCAATGCAAACATTTCAGTCCGCCTAAATGGAGAAGGCACACTGTCGTGGGAACGCCCCATACAGGCAGGAACCTCAAGCGCCCTGTTCATAGAAGACAACAATTTTGTCATCAACAACGACATTGACACAATAGACATAAACAGGAACGCAGACTCGATGATATATCAGGGGGCTGGGGCAAGGAGCGTCACAAGATACAACTCATTCGACGCCACGGCATTCACCCCGTCATACAACGCCCTGAACCCCCAGTTTTATGATTCCCACGGAAATCAGCGGTATTACGAACCTAACTGGTCTGTAGGCCACCAGAGGGGCCAGCCAATCATTGAAATTTACAACAACAAGTTCAACACGTACAAGGCCACCGCAAACCTGTTCCAGATCCGAGGCGGGTCCTCACTTGTCTTCAACAACGAATTCAAAGCCATTGCAATGTCCAGATCATCATCGGTGCCGTACTTTTATGAAGAGGAATGCGGTGCGATATCATCATTTCCGGCTCTTCGGGCACAATGGCCTGCTGAAGATGCGCACGACNNCATCTGGAACAATACCTGCAACTGGACGGGTGGAACAGGAAACTGTGCCGGCAACCAAATCACAGATGCCTATGTGGGCGGGTGCAGCACCACCTTTGTCCAAAAAGACCGCGACTACTTTATGCATGAGCCACAGGCTACAGGCGGGCAATCCTTATATACGGGACGGATAGGGGCCTCGAACACAAGCCCCACCAATGGCAGCCCTGGCACTATGATATTTGATCCAACGGCACCCAACGCATATTATCCGTACACCCAATTCACATACCCCCATCCCCTCATAACACTTGACAATTATAGCCAACAAACCACGCCCCCGACAGCAACAATCACAAGCCCTGCAAACGGGGCAACCTTCAGCGCCCCTGCAGCCATTTCAATTACTGCAACTGCGGGCGATAGCGATGGATCGGTTTCGAAAGTCGAATTTTTCAACGGAGCCGCATTATTGGGAACAGACACGGCCGATCCATATACTTACAATTGGAGCGGGGTTGGGGCCGGGACATACAGCATGAGCGCGAGGGCAACTGACAATTCAGGGGCGGCCACAACATCAAGCCCAATAATCATAATTGTGGGCCAGCAAGGAGCGCAGCTTTTGGATGACGACCTTGACACAGTCCCAAACGCACAGGACCGCTGCCCAAAAACAGCGGCAGCCGCAAGGCTGTTTGTGAACCGACTTGGCTGCGCAATGCCAATCGCCACAAAATTTGACATCAAACCTGACTTCAATGCAACAGACATCNNTATCGGGAAAATTTCATACACAAACAGGGGCCTGCAGCTTTTAAAAATTGTAAATCGCGAAGACGACAGGCTTGACCTCGATTCATCACTGAGCATCTCACAAGGCAAAATAGAACTGAATCAAAACACCCTGCCGCAGCTAAATTACCCCGCGACAATAACCCTTTACAACATTGATTTCAATTCGCCGAAAATACTCGTGGGCCGGATTGAATGCCAGGGCTGCACAATGCAAAGTTACAATAAAAGCGCAAAAACGCTCGTGTTTACAGTGCCTGGCTTTTAGCGCAATAAAAGGCAATGCGGATGCTTGGGGCGAATAATAAATACCACTTCGGCGTTATTCTAGGCATGCAGGAGAGCCATATTGAAAGTTTCATAGTGCGCTATGTGAGGGACGGCGATGTCGTGGCAATCGGCACGAGCCAGCTTGGCGAGAGCTTCCTGAAAAAACTCGCGATAGCGCTCGAGCAGGAACATATCCCGATAAACCACATAAGCTTCGTTCCAACTTCCATGAGGATGGCAACAATCGCATCCGGGCTCGGCCTGCCAATAGCAGACATCAATGAGAGCGAGATAGATGTTNNCAATCGAGTTCATTGACTGCGTCGATGACAGCTTCAATTTCATCAAGCGGAACAGCACCTCGCTTGTGCGCGACAAGATGATAGCAACGGGCTGCGAGACGCTTGTTGCGATTTGCGGCGAATCCAATTTTCAGGAAAGGCTTGTCGGCAGGATCCCTTTTGAGGTGAGCACTTTTGGATGGAAGCGCACATTGAACCAGCTTGATGTTTATGGCAGGGCACGCAGGAGGGAAAGCGACGGCATGCCATTCAGGACAGAAACCGGCAACTACATAATCGATGTCGAGTTTGACAAAATATTCAGCTATGATGAGCTTGAAGTGCAGTCAAAAAACATTCCGGGGGTGATTGAAACAGGCCTTTTTGTGGGGCTTGCGGACAAGGTCATTTTACAGGGGAAAAACATACGCGTGCTGAGCAGGACTGGGCCGGAAAAGGGCAGTAGGGCCGGAAAGCAGAATTGACCCATTTCCGCCAACATTTATAACGCTTTGTAGGGAACTCTTTTTCAGCCAGGCATTTGCCCTTTCTTTTTCCCAAGGCTTTNNCCGGTCAAAGGCCGATGGAATCCGGATTGAAAAAATAACCGGCCAACCTCCCGCCTTTTTCACGTATCGAAAACTTATTACACTAAATGGTGCATTAATTTGTTATATAGTGTTATATAAGCGCCATATAATATGGAAGACCATGAATAACTATGCCTAAAGCAAGCAACTTACGGCCACAAGCACCTGATTTTCCTAGCGGGCATTCGCAACTGCGCCATGGCCGGCTTGATATCCGCCCAATTGTTCTCAACGAGGATCTTGCTGCAATGGTAAGGGCGCAGCTTACTAATTTTTTTATTTTCTTGGGTGAAGGAGAGCAGCACAGCGCCGTTTTTGCCGATGTGATTGTGAGGATCTGCCAGAAGGCTGCCTCGGTTGAGGAGATGGAAAAGGAGATGGGCAAGTTCTGCACCGATGAGGCAATCACAGATAAGTTTGGACAGGTCGTCCATGAAAGGCCTGCACGGATATGCAGGCACATAATCCCGCACCTTGCAGGGGAGAGGGTCCTTGAAATCGGCAGCTGGAACAAGATGGTCGGCCACGGGATTGTTGCAATGACAGGAAAGCATGTTGAAGGCACTGTTTATAGCGAAGGGGCAATATTGCCCCACGGGACAAAGAGCTTTGACACTACGGTGTGCATTGCAATGCTGCACCATGTAAATGACCCTGCAAAACTGCTATCGGAGGCTGCAAGGGTTTCATCAAGGCGGATCATCGTGATCGAAACCATTAATTCCCCGCAGGAAAATCAGCAGATGGTCCACACTTTCATGGACTGGTTTTACAACAGCATCCTGCACGGGCTTACAAATCTCCCGTATAATTACCGCAGCCCGCAGGAGTGGGAGCAGCTCTTTGCGCAAAACGGGCTCAAAGTCGCCCTTAGCAAGGACATGGGGGTTGACAATCCGCTAATCCCTGTGCACCACTGGCTTTATGTGCTTGAGCGGTGAAATACCGCAATTACAAAACGGAGTTACCAAAGGGTTAAATGCAAAATTTGATGCCGCAATTTTCAGTTCAGTAGAGTGGTTTACCGGTGTCAATTTGCGGAGGCGGGTTTTTCCTCCCTTTCGGGCCGGGAAGCCTGTGTTCATAGTCAGCCATGCCCTCAGGCCCGGCACTTTCGGTTCCATATAAAAGCGCATTCTCTTTTTTTGTTTCCCCAAAAGGCAGGGGCACGATCTGTTTTCCCTTGGGTGCCGACGGGTCCCATTTGTACCATATCCCGTGCAGTGAAAAAGTCACGAAAGAGTGGAGTATTTTTGAGCGCAGCATGCGCTTTTTAAAGTTGGCCCTGATGCCAAATAAGCGCAGGACCGAAAGTGCCGCAGTGGTCCTGCAAACGCACCCGCNNCCCGCTGATCTGCTTTGGGCCGCCTTTTGGCTCCACTATCACCGTTTGTGAAGCCATGATTTCTTCTGCTGTCCTTTTGCCGTAATTTGCCCGCAATACCTCTTCTGAAGCAGCAACCTTTTTGAAATTTCCTATCCGGAGCCCGATGTGTTCAAGTATGGAAAGGACTTTATCATGGTTATATTCGCTGATAATCTGGGATGCCGTTTTTGTAATTGGAATTCCGAAAAGCCTTTTTATGGAATTAATATTCCGCGCGCTAATTTTCGAAATCAGTTTTCTTTTTCCCGGGGGCAATCCTGAGTAAAAAAAATCGCGCATGCATGTCCAGACAAACTCCTGCACTTTTGGGCCGGGAGCCGTCAGCGGGGTATGCTGGAGAAATGACCCTTCAGGCAAAAACTTCGTTCTCCCGGCAAGGCGCTCACGCTCCCCTTTAGCGCGTATGATTTTCCTGCGAAGCAGGTTTTGAAAAAATGTAGTTTGCAATTTACCCTCAAATTGGCCAGGTAATTTTGGTTTATGAGGTTTACCCATGAATACCCAGATAAAATAACCTGCCCGCCTATTTAACCTTTGGGTTTACAGTTTTCCCAAGTCAATCCAGCCTCAAACTCGCAACGCACACATATGCGGAAAAATAAAGGATGAGAAAGCCAAACCAAGTGAATGTCAGGCTGGCTATGTGCGTATTGCTGAACATATCGATGAATAAAAACATCAGCTGGAGGCAAAATGCCCAAAAGATTGAATCAACCGCGTTCTGGAACCACATAAACCTCACACCATGAAAGCTACCACTGCAATAGTGAAGAAAAAGCTCAGCACCCACGCAAGCGGGATGTACTTTGAAGTGCCCTTGCCCTTTTCAAGGAACAGCAGGAGCGGAACCCTGAGCATGTAGAGCAGGCCAAGGCCTCCTGCAGTATAGATAGAAAATTTCACAAGGCCGAACATGTCCATTGATACCACCACCAAAAGCACATAAATTATGCCGTTCCTGATAGGGTGCTTCCCTCCTGTGAAGAGGTACCCTGCAGCATAGAACCCGAAAATCCAGAAAAGGTTGTTCATGACAAGGTCTATGAAAAAGCCCAGATCGAGGGCGAAAAGGTGCATCAGCCAGTCTACGAATACCGCGGCCATTTAGTCCACCGACCCCAAGGAGAACAAAGTGTCAATAATCATTAGGCTAATCACTGAAATTATCCCAAGGTCCGTGAAGGCCGTGCCTGCAAGCGATCCTGGCGAGAGTGATTCCCCTATGGCCATGAGCGCAAGGAATATGAGCCCGAACCAAAGGCCGGTGACCAAGAGCTTGAAGCTCATGCTATCCGCCCCCCACAAGGAATGTGAAGATGAGTATGAGCACATAGGCCTGCACCGATGAGAGCAGCACCATGTACTTCCTGAGGGCAGGCGTGGTTTCCACTATTGCAAGCAGCGCCAGCTTTGTTGTGTAATAGAAGAGCAGGAACATCGCCCCTGTAAATGACATCCCCGTAAGGCCCTCCCAGTCAAGTATTGCCCAGAGCAAAAAGCCCCAGAGGACAAACCAGTAAAGCATCTTTTTCCCGTCAAAAAATATGTGGATCATCACATAAAACGCAAACACCCACAGGAGATTGCCCATAATGATGTCTATGAAGAACTGGAAATTGAGCGTGAAAAGCGCCTGTATAGCTTCAAAGAACACCATTCAGTATCCTGCCTGCCCAAAGATGAAAGGGGGCCTGCGAAGATGCCACGCATTCCTGCGCAATTAGTGCTGGGAAGCAAGGTTGCGCCTGCATGCCGATGGCTAAATCCCATTCAGCCCCCTTTTCAACTTTAGCATTAGTCTTGGGAAGCATTTGCCGGATTTTATCCAAATCAGCGATAGGCACGGCTAGACCTGGTTTTGCCATTGGCTCAGAGCGCCTGCAGCTATGTCTAGGCATACCTTGCTTCCCATATGTATTGGCCAGTGGACATATATTAAATTAATGATTTCACTGTAAATAGTTATTAGTTAATAAAGGGCTTTGCCTAAAGCCAATATTACGGTTTTTTAATGCATTGTAGCCATTCCCTCATAAGCGCAATCGTAAGTAAAAATTAAGGCAGAAGTTAAGCCATTAAGGCTTTTTCTTTTGATCAAACTTTTCTTTTGGGCTGATCCAAAAGAAAAGGTTGCCCCGATCGTCTAGTCCGGCCAAGGACACCGGCCTTTCAAGCCGAGAACCCGGGTTCAAATCCCGGCCGGGGCATTTTCACTTAGCAGATATGTTTATTTTAAATGAACATTACGTTTATAAATTGTGAACAGTATTCTCGGGTATATGGATGATATTTCAAAGCTCTTTGGCCCCTCCAATTTGCAGATCTTTGAGCTTCTGATTAATGAAGGCGCCTCAGTGCGGGACCTTGCAAAAAAGGCAGGGTGCTCGCCTGCAAAAGTCACGCAGTTCCTTGGCCTCTACCTCAGGCAAAAACTTGTTGTGATAGAAAGCGAGAAGAACAGGAAAGTGATACGCCTCGACAAATCAAGCCCTCTTGCGCGTGAAATAATCACACTCCTATATATGAATAAAATATTGCACTCACGGTCTTTTGCCTCACTGAAAGGCGGGGCGAGCGCAATTGGGCTCTATGGCAGTGTTGCTGAAGGCAATATGGACAGGCATAGCGACATTGACATGTGGGTAGTATCAGACAATAAAAAAAGGGTTATTGAGGCAGGCAGGATCAGGCAGCAGATGGCAAGCGAGTTTGGTAGGGAAGTCAGCCTGAAATTCTATACGCAAAAGGACATTCAGGCCCTCAAGGAAAAGGACCCTGTATTCTACAATGAGCTTGAATGCAGGTCAAAAATACTGCACGGCGGGGGTTTTTGAATGGGAAATTCCCTCAGGGAATGCTTTGAAGAGGGGCTGCTTAAAAAGATCAGACCTAACCTGAATTACTCGGAGCAGAGCATAAGGCAGGCCGAGCACTTCCTTGACGAGGCTGAATCACTAATCAATTCAGGGATTAAAGACATGGCATTCATAGCCCTCTATAACGCATCATTCCATGCTGCAAGGGCAATATTGTTCCGTGACGGCATAAAAGAGAGGAGCCATTACTGCGTGTGCAAATACATCGAGGAAATTTACCATGTTAACGAGCTTGTAACAATGCAGCAGTCCGTAATTCTCGATTCCCTGCGCTCAAAAAGGAACGATATCCAATACTCCCTAGAGCAGCCTGAGCTTGAAGAGGATATTGGGGAAATATTTTCGGAAGTTACCGGCTTTATCGAGCGTGTGAAGGAGATAATAAAAAACGGGAAAAAGCCGGTAAATACTACTGAACTGAAATGAACTGGGCTGTTACAAACCTAAATACAGCCAAAAAGCTTTTATTCAAGGAAAGTTTTAGAGTAACTCATGGAAAAAAACAGTTCTGCTATTTTTATGCTGCTTGCTGCAGTGGTCTTGGCAAGTGGCTGCGCTTCCCAACAGAGCTACGAGCTTCCGGAGGGCATGGAGGGCACCAATCTCGATGATTTTGAAGGCCTGCCTTTTGACCCTGACGACGTGTGCCCTTATGAGTGCTGCGAGTACATGGAGAGGTATTATGACAAGTTCTGCCCGCAGGGAAAAGCATGCGTTGGCAATAAATGCGTGGAGAAGCAGCAAACACCACGGCCGGGGCAGCCATTGGAACCCCAAGAGCCGGATGAGCCTGCGCCTGAATTGCCGCAGGAGCCCGAGGCGGAGCCTGATACCGGGCCTGAGCAACTGGCCGAAACTGACAAAGGGCCAGTTCCCCCGGCCTACAAGGCAGCTTCAAAGCCCTCTGAAATCATATTCTCGCATGCGGTTTCCGGCGACACTGTTGTGGGCCCAATAGTCGCGCGCAGCAGGGAATATGCAGGGAGCATAACTTACAAGCTCACGGGCACGCTAAGAGAAGCTGGCCGCGATTCGACAGGCCTTGAGGATTATGCGGCAGAGAGGGTTTTTGTGCTCGATAACGGCAGGCTCGAGTGGAACATTGACGCAACCGAAACCGAGAGCGGCACATTGTGCATTTACACAAGGGCCATGAAGTCATCGGGCAACGAGGAAATTTCCAAACTGAACATTTATGAGGACGCCACAGGCCAAAGAGCTGAGTTGCCGGGAAGGGGCATGGTATTGAGCTCTGCTACAAACCACTGGAAATATAATTCGCCAGTCCTCTCCGTGGATGGCGAAATCCTCATAATCACCAGCCAGACCAATGCGGTAAAGCTCAACAAGGCAAGTGCAATCTGCTCTGGGGCAAAGGAGGACGGGTCATTTACCAGAAATGACACGCTCGCAGTGGAGTTCCCGCTCATACTTGTGAATTTTGACGAGTCCAAGCTAAGCCATGCCGGCTCCGCCAAAATCAGGGAGAGGATAAACAACGAGCAGGAAGTCACGATAATTTCAGGCGACCCCAATGTCCGGTTCAAGAACATGTCAATCATAATGACCCCGGGGAACCTGAGCGCCCTTGGGGCAAACAGGGAATGGGATATTTCCTGGAAGCTCGAATTGCCGGAAAAGGCTTAATATCAGAAGCAATATTAGTAATGCTGGAGAGTATGCAAAAAAAGACAATCCTGTTTGTGTGCACGCATGGCATATGCGCAAGCCGGGAAATGCGGGAAATATTTACGGGCTATCTGAAAAAACACGGGCTTTCGGAGAGGTACGATGTTTACAATTGCGGGCTGTACCAGCACGATTATAGCTCCAATATGCCGCGCCTGATAAACCTGAAGGATATGGACTTTATTGTCACAACCCCTGAAATGGCAGGCTTTATCCGCACATGGGCAGGGATAGAAAAAGTCAAGGCGAAAAAAATAACCTTGCCCGACATGTTAAAATCCGGTAAAGGGCGATGGGCACATACTCTGCTATCAATTATCACGCAAAAAGATAAATCCCGGCCACCATTCAGCCCTGCCGGCGAGGTTGCAAAAGGGGGGAAGCAGATCAAGCAGAAAACGCCCCGCATGCGCACTAAGCCAAATCTGCACCATTTTTAATCCGTATTGATAAAATAATGATATCATGGTTGACTTCATTGGAATTGTACTTGCGCTTTTCATCCCGATCATAATAGTCCTTGGAATACTTATTCTGGCAAGCATCCGCATAATCAACCAGTGGGAAACAGGAGTAAGGTTTCGCCTCGGGCGATATTTGGATACACTGCAGCCGGGCCTGCGCTTTGTGATACCTGTCCTTGACAGCGTGCAAAGGGTTGACATGAGGATTTTGACAATTGACATACCGCGCCAGCAGGTCATCACAAAAGACAACGTGCCGGCCTCAATCAACGGCGTCGTTTATTTCAAGGTCGTGGATGCGGCAACCGCAATCATAAAGGTGCAGGATTACGTGTATGCAATGTCACAGTATGCCCAGACGGCGCTTAGGGATGTTGCAGGAAGCATGTCTTTAGACCAGGTCCTTGGCGAGAGGGAGCAGATCGGAAAAGACATTGAAAAGATCGTTGAGGCCGCTTCAAAGGACTGGGGCATTGAGGTTACAAACATCAAGCTGCAGGACATTGACATGCCTGAAGACCTCAAGAGGCTCATGTCAAGGCAGGCAAGCTCGGAGAGGGAAAAGAGGGCGACCATTATCAAGGCCGAAGGCGACCGCATGGCGGCAGAGAACCTTTCAAAGGCTGCTGAAACAATGTTAAAGAGCCCGGGAGCGATGCAACTGCGCACTTTGCAAACTATTGATGGATTGGGCCCTACCGCGAGCAACACAGTCGTGATTGCAGTCCCGCTCGAGCTCATGGAGCTTGTGAGGAACCTGGGCGAAGCGACAGGCAAAAAGAAATAAAATTTTAAAGGGCTGCTTTTAACCAATTTTTTAATAATCCCGGGTTAATTTTTCCGGGTATTTACGTGTACGGCCCGAGCATTCCAAAGAAATCCTTTTCACTGATTTTCCCCAAAAGCTTGTCGGTGAGCAGAATAACCCCCTCTTTTGGCCAGCTGCCCCACAGAGATGAAAAGCCCTTTTCCTTCACGAGCGAAAAATACCGGGCCATTTTTTCAAAGTGGATGAACCCTAAATCAAGATAGGAGCGGTCATCGCCCTCCAGCTTGAGCCCTTGGCAGAAAGGATAGAGCTTTGAGTAATCATCTGTTTTCTTGTCGGAAATGAATGGGAAGAGCCTGCACTCGGCAGGGCGGGCATTATAGATATTGCAACCTGCGTTTTTTGAACCGTAAAATGTGCATTCGCCACTTTCCCTTCTCCTGAATGCAAGCAGCGGGAGCATGATGAAAAAGTCGGGCATGCGGCCCAGATGGGACTCGGAAAGTGCCACAAATTTTTTGGGCAGCAACTCCGAACTCACAGTTATCTTTTTGTCATTGTGATCTGAAGGGAAGAGCTGCAAAAAAAGCAGCATGTTTCCCTTTATAAAATCCTTTTCGGGCATCTTGAGCAGCGCGGCCTGCGCTTTTACCTCGGAGGGGAGGGAAACGACGTAATAGCGCTTGCAGCACTCGCCGCAGCGGCCGCACTTGAAATTCAACATAACTGCTAAACCCGATCTACTTTTGCCAATGGAACCATTTTAAACCATTTGTAAAGCTGAATATATGACATTCTGAGCAAAATTTCATTGGCGCCCAAGGAAGGCTTCCTTGCAGAATCCCAAAGTATTCTGCGAGGCCTCGCAAAGTCTTGGACTTTGCAAGGTTTCTTTGATCAAACTTTCTTTTGAAGAAAGTTTGGTTCGAGACCGCCGCAATTTCCATAACTTGCCTCTTTTGATCAAACTTCGGAGAGGCAAAGTTTGCCAGGTTATGCGATGCCGGCTT
>DUGC01000035.1 GCA_013331625.1 Candidatus Iainarchaeum sp.
CCGGTGCCATCGCGTCCCAGGCCGCCAACGCTTCGGCGACCAGCATGAGCCCGGGGCCGCCGCCCATGTAAACACAGACGGCCAACGCTTCTTCGAGTTCACCGCGGGTACAACCCAGACGGTGCAATGCCTTGACATGAAAGCCGATACAACCGGCGCAGTGCTGGGTCACACCAATGGCCAGGGCGATCAACTCTTTATGTTTGGCACTGACCAGGCCCTCGGCCATTGACGCCTTGGCCAATTGCGCAAAACCCTGCATGGCATCACCTTGCGACTTGCGAAACGGCCCGAGGTTGTCATTGATGTTCTTCATCAGACCGATGGAATCAAACGTACTCATAACGCTCCTTGCTTTTAAAAATCAACCGAATTTGGCAAACAATTTGCTGTACGGACCTTTCAATTTGCCCATGGCTTCCTTGATGGTTGCCATGTCCTGATTCAACAAGGCCGCCTCCAGGTTTGAGACCGACTGGTTCACCGCCTTGAGCAGTCCGGCAAACTCTGCGTTTTTACTCAGTTCGGCGGAGGCCTGCACTTCAAGCTGCCTGGCCAGATAACTCAAGGCGCCAGCCTGCGCGGTCAACAGCAGCATGCCTTTGGGCTGAGCCAGGGTCTCGTTGCCATGGATCATGATGACTTCCATCTGGCTGTGGTAGGCGTTCATGTGGTCGCTGAACACCACCACATGGTTGCGCTGGCGCATGTCGGCCATGACATCACGCACCCGCTCCAGCGTGTTATGTGCAGTGCCGAGTTGCCCGGCGCTGACCTCCAACAAGGCCTGGTCATAGACCTTGCTCACCTCAGCCACCGACGCGACAAAGGCTGGGTCGCGGTCATAAGGCGCCGCCGGCTTGGCACCCACCTGGGTACTCAGTTTGTTCCAGGCCTGCTGCGCCTGCACCAGCGCCTGCTGTGCCTCTTCTTGAGACTTGCCGTTGGTCTTGTACAAGGCCATGCGGTACGGCGCATTAGCCGCCTGCATGATGTCAGTCACCGGGTCAGCCGCGTGTGCCAGGGTGCCAAAAGACAGGACGACAGCCAGACTGATGGCTTTTAAGGTGGGGCTGATGCGTGATGACATGGTCAATTCCTTGTGGTGTGGTTGAAGCCCCGAGTGTGTGAGCATCAGGTCAAGCCTACATAAGTGGAATCGAAAGTATTGTAAAGACAAGGACCATGGCGGTTGACCATTCCAATTGACCACGGCGGGTTAACGCTGCATCACCCTGCGGCTGAAGTAACTCAGGCCGTCGACCACGGCCACCAGCAGCATCATGGCGATCAGCACCGAGCTGGTTTCCATCATCTGGAACAAACCCATGTGAAAGGCCAGCATTTGCCCCAAACCACCCGCGCCGACAACACCCAGCACGGCCGCGGCGCGAATATTGTTTTCCCAGCGGTAGAGCGTGTAACTCACAAGTTGCGGCAAGGCCTGGGGAAAATCGGCATACCAGAAGACCTGTCCCTTGGAGACGCCGCGCACGCGCAAGGCATCGGCCGGGCCTTGCGGCTGGTTCTCGAAACTCTCGGCAAACAGGCGACCCAGCACACCTGTGGTGTGCAGCGTCAGGGCCAGCGTGCCTGCCAGCGGGCCCAGGCCGGCCGAGATCAAGAGCAGCGCCGCCCAAACCAGTTCTGGAATGCTGCGCAGCGCATTGAGCAACAGCCGGGTCAGGCCACGCCAGCGCGCCGCGTCACCGGGGTGGGTTCTGGCTGCAGGCAAGGCCAGCATCAAGCCCGCCACGGCCGCCAGCGCCGTGCCCAACGCCGACATCGCCAGGGTTTCCAGGCTGGCCCAGAGCACTTTCTGCAGAAACACCGGTGTGGTTTGTGGCACCAGCAATTCACCGACAAAACGCGCCATCGAAGCCAGCGCATCGGTCGATAAAAACTTGCCCCACTGCAAATCCAGGGAGACGAAGCTGGCCAGCACCAAAACCAGCAGCCCCAGGTTAAGCCAGCAGGCCTGGCAGCGCCAGTGCCACAGCGGAGGTGGACGCGCGGGAGTCATGCCAGGGATTTCCGCAGCAGGCTGCTGGCCCGATCCGCCAGCCAAACCAGCGCCATGAACACCAGTAACATGGTGGCCACTTCGCTGCCGTTGAACATTTTCATGGAAGCATCCATCTGCTGGCCCAGCCCGCCGGCACCAACAAAGCCCAGCACGGCCGAGGAGCGGATGGCACATTCCCAGCGGTAGACCGTGTAGCTAGTGAGCTCGGTGGCGCTTTGGGGCAACAATCCGTAGCAAAAGGCCTGCAACCGGCCGCTGCCATTGCGCAGCAGGTTTTGGCAGGGTTGCGCGTCGCTGGATTCAAGAATGTCGGCGTAAACCTTGCCCAGCATACCGGCATAGGTGAGCGCAATCGCCAGCACGCCCGAGGTGGGCCCCAGACCGACCACACGAACAAAAATCAGCGCCCAGATCAGCTCAGGCACACTTCTGAGCAACATCAACAGCCAGCGCACTGCCTGGCGAACAAGGGCGGGCACAACAGCCATGCGACCCGACAAGGCGGAGATCGAGAGCGGGCGCGCCGCGATCAGCGCCAGCGGAATGGCCCAGCCCAGCGCCAGCACAATGCCCGCCGTGGCGATGGCCACGGTGCGCCAGGTCTCACGCGCCACCATCAGCAGGAACCCGGGCTCCAGCTTGGGCGGAAAAAAGTCACCCAAAAAATGCAGCGTGGGGCGCAGGCTCTCGGGGCTCAGCAGGATCCAGGGCTTGAACTCGGCCAGCACCAGCAGCGGCCAGGCCACCACGGCCGTGGCCAACAGCGCACACAGCCGGCCGATCCAGGCGGGGTCGTGGCGTGCCGCAGGCGTTGCGTGCAAAGTCACCATGTCAGCGGCAAGTCATGGGCACGGCTGGGGCACTGGCTACCGACATATCAAGCGGCGGTGCAACTCCGGTCAGCTCGTCCAGATGGCGCGCATACAAATCGGTCAGGCGCACGGGCGTCACTTCGGCAGTGGGCAGGTCAAACACCACCTCACCGTCGCGCAAACCCACAATACGGGGGAAATGCTGCAGCGCCATGTCGACATGGTGCAAGGTGGCGACCAGCGTGGCCTGCTGTTCACGCGCCACTGCGGTGATCGACGCACAGGCTTGGCGGGCGCGCTCGGGGTCAAGCGCCGACAGCGGCTCATCAACCAGCAGCAGGCGCGCATTCGCTACGGCCAGGCGGGCCAGCCCGACGCGCTGGCGCTCCCCGCCCGAAAGCTTTATTCCCCGCTCGCCAACAAGAGTATCCCCTTTTTCCGGAAGGGAGTCCACAAAATCATACAGCTGCGCGGCCTTGAGTGCCTCCATTATCTGTTCGCGCGATGCATCCGGCCTTGAGAATGCGACATTGTTCAGGATTGTGTCATTGAAAAGCACCCCTTCCTGCGGGACAATGCTCAGCTGGGAACGCAGTGATTCCTGCTTTAGGCCGGTGATATTTTTTCCATCGATCAGGATCACCCCCAAATCAACATCATAGAGGCGGTAGAGGAGCTTTATGAGTGTTGTCTTCCCGCTCCCCGACCTGCCGACAAGCGCGACCTTCTCCTCGGGGCTTACAGAGAGTGAAAAGCCATCTATCACCTTCTTTTTATGGTAGGTAAATGAAATATCCGCAAATTCAATATTTCCCTCCTGAATAATCAATTCCTTAGCGTCAGGGGAATTGGAAATTTCAGGCTTTTGCCTGCCATACTCAATTAGCGACTGGAAATCGGCCATTGATTCATAAAAGCGGCGCACGCCATAAACAAAGCCCGACATCGGCCCTGTCACACTGAGGTATACTGTGTATATGAACACAAGCGAGCCGATTGTAAGCCCGCCGTCAAGGAATTTCACCAAAGGGGAATACAAAAGGAGTGCGACACCTGCCCCCATGATAATGTCCTGCCCGGCTTCGATAAGCCCCTGGAAGTCCCAGCTTTTTACAAGCAGCCTGCTCGAATCTGTTGCAAGCAGGCCATATAGCCCCCCCATCCTGCCCTCTTTGCCAAAGTATTTTATCGTGTCGACATTGGTGAAAACATCGCCCACAAAAGCCTTCTCGCGGTCATCAGCCTCATTTGACTCTATTTCAGGCCTTTGCTGGCGCCTTGTGAGCGCTAATACATAGAAAAGGTAAATTGCCATGATAACAACTATCGTGAGTACTGAAAAGATGTCAAAATACAACAGTGAAATGCACGCGACAATTAACTGGATTGCAAGGGGCGCAATATTAAAAACAAAAAAGTCGCTGATGCTCTCAATAGAGCGCGCCCCGCGGGTCATTCGCGCAATCAGGCTTCCTGTGCGGTGCGTAGTATGGAACCTGTGCGATAACCCTAAAATGTGCAGGAAATACTTTTTCTTGAGGTCAAAAATAAGGTTGCCTTCAAGCCGGTTGATGAAATAATAGCGCGACCAGTCAGAGATGCCGCTGAGGAGAATTATGAAGAGGAATGCAGCCCCTATGCCAAAAAGTATAGCGGAAAAATCCGCCCTTGAAATCCCCCCTGCAGAGAAGATGGCGGCATTATCCAAAAGCACCTTGAAAAGGTAGCTTTCAGCAAGGGTTGAAAGGCTTCCAAGGACAACAAAAAAGGTTATCACTGCAAAATAATGCGCGTATTTGCCCGAAAGTGAGAAATACTCCTTGAGGCCTGCACGGAAATCGACCTTTTTTGCTTCTGGCTGCTTTGCCATATAAAATAGCGCAGGGAAAGGGTGAAATTAGTATATTGCGCAGCATTTGCCAAAAACGATCGGTTTTTAACACATATAAAAAATTAAATCTATTGCATGGATGGGGAAAAACTGCGGATCGGGGTGCTGGGGTCAACCAATGGCACCGACCTGCAGGCAATAATAGACGCGATTGAAAGGAAGGAAATTGGAGCGAAAATCAGCCTTGTAGGCTCGGACAAAAAGGACGCCTACATCCTCGAGCGCGCAAAAGCGCACAATATCCCGACAATCACTCTTGATTACAAGCAGTACCGCACGCGCGAGGAAGCCGAGAGCATTTTTGTCGAAAAGCTGCGTGAGAACAGGTGCCAGCTTGTGCTGCTGATCGGCTTTATGAAAATACTCTCCCCCTATTTCGTGAACGCATTCCGTGGAAGGGTCTGGAACATACACCCGAGCCTTTTGCCAAAATACGCGGGAGGCATGAACATGGATGTGCATGAAAAAGTGCTTGCAAACCACGAGAAGGAGACAGGATGCACACTTCACGAGGTGAGCGAGGATGTGGATGCGGGAAAGACCATAATGCAGAAAAAATGCACCGTTGAAAAAGATGACACCCCACAAACGCTCAAGGCAAAGGTGCAAAAGCTCGAGCAGGAGTGTTTGCTGGAAGCCATTAAAAGCGTTATTGAAGGCAAAATCACTATTGGTGAGCAGCTTGAAGGTTAAATGCGCGCTTGTTAGCGTTTCTGACAAGGGCGGCATTGCCGAATTCTGCGGCGAGCTGTCAAAAAACGGCGTGAAAATCATCTCTTCGGGCGGCACTTACAAGCTCTTGTCGGAAAACAAAATCCCTTGCGTGAGCGTTGAGAGCGTCACTGGCTTTCCTGAAATGCTCGAAGGCAGGCTCAAGACACTGCACCCAAAGCTCCATGGCGGCATACTTGCAAAGCGCAATAAGGAACATTTAGGGCAGCTGAAAGGGCAGGGGATAGAACCAATCGACCTTGTAGTCGTGAACCTTTACCCCTTCAGGGAAACCGTCACCAAAAAAGGGGCGACACTTGAGGACGCGATTGAGAACATCGACATCGGCGGCCCCGCGCTCATACGCGCCGCTGCAAAAAACCACGAGAGCGTAGGGATAGTGGTTGACCCTTCGCAATACGGGAAAGTCCTAAAGGACCTCATTGCCAATAAATTCGGGCTTTCGCAAGGAATGAAAAAGGAACTTTGCGCCCAAGCATTTGCCCACACCGCATTCTACGATTCGCTTGTGGCACAGTACCTCAATTCTAAATATTTGCAGGAAAAATTCCCACAAAAGCTTACAATAGCGCTCGAAAGGATGCGGGAGCTAAGGTACGGGGAGAACCCGCACCAGAAAGCGGTGCTTTATGCAAAGCCCCTTGAATCAGGCAATCTCATTGATTGCGGGCAGCTCAACGGAAAGGAGCTCTCATATAACAATTACATGGACTGCGACGCCGCAATTTCGATTGCAAAGGACTTTGAGGAGCCTTGCGCTGCCATAATAAAGCACGCGAATCCGTGCGGGGTTGCAAGCGCGAAAACTATTTCAGAAGCTTTCAAAAAAGCGTATGAGTGCGACCCGCTCAGTGCATTTGGCGGGATCATTGCGCTAAACCGCGCGTGCGACATTGCAACCGCAAAGCAAATAACGGCGTTTTTCAACGAAGTCGTTATAGCGCCGCAGTATGATGCCCCGGCCCTTGATGAACTGCGCACGAAAAAGAACCTGCGCGTATTGCTGCTTGAAAATTTCCCAAAGGAAACTGCCGGCGTTATAATGCGACCTATTGAAGGGGGGGCATTGTGCCAGGACAAGGATTTGGGCGGGGAAGAGAAGTGGCAGAATGTTTCAGGAACTGATGCAACCAAAGCTGAGATGGAGGACTTGCGGTTCGCATGGAAAGTTGTAAGGCATGTGAAGAGCAACGCTATTGTGATTGCCAAGGGAAATGCGACGATTGGGATAGGCGGCGGAGTAACTTCGCGCGTGGATGCAACAGAGCTTGCAATCAGGAAGGCAGGGGAGAGGGCAAAGGCAGGCGTTCTAGCATCAGATGCATACTTCCCGTTCAAGGACAGCATAGAGCTAGCTGCAAAAGCAGGGATCAGATGCATTGCAGAGCCGGGGGGAAGCGTAAATGACGCGCAGGTCATTGAAGAGGCCAAAAAGCATAAAATAGCGCTCTATTTCACGGGCACAAGGCACTTCAGGCATTAAGCTAAATAGCCCGATTTCAGCATCCGGTTTCTAGAAATTCAGGATTCTTTCCTCTGTCACGAGCATGGCCATCTTCACATCATGGGGCTCGTGATCTATCTTATCCACAATCTGCAGCTCGAAAGCTAGGCCGATCCTTTTGCCTTTTGGCCTATGCTCTGAAAAATACTTGTCGTAATAGCCCTTGCCAAAGCCTATGCGCTGGCCGTGCAGATCAAAAGCCACTGCGGGAATGAGGAAAACATCAATTTCCCCGGAACTGATTTTCTTTTTTATTTTGGGCTCGGGGATTTTGTACCTGCCCGTGACAAGGCTTTCAAAAGAGGCGAATTGGGCAAAATCGATCCCGTCATTTTCAATTACCGGAACAGCAATCTTTTTCCCCATTTGTCCAAGGGCATGTAGAAGTGAGCGAGTTTCAACTTCATTCCCGAAAGAAATATATGCTGCAATTGTCTTTGCCCTCACTATGCTTCCTAGCAAAAGGACACTGGAAGCGATCGCTTCGCTGCGCAGTTCAATCTCCTTTCTGGAGAGCGCATCACGTTTTCCCAGTATTTGCTTTCGCAGCAAGCCCTTATCCATAAATATGAATATTATTCCCTCTCAAGCGCCTTTTTTCCGATATCCTTGCGGAAATGCATCCCCTCAAAATTGATTTTTGAAACACCTGAATATGCGGTTTTGATTGCGGAGGCAATGTCATTTCCCGTGCCTGCAACGCCGAGCACCCTTCCGCCGCAAGTGAGTATTTTTCCGCCTTCCGATTTTGTCCCAGCATGGAACACGGCAACACCTTTGAGTTTTGCCGCAGCATCAAGGCCTTTGATTTCCCTGCCTTTCTCATAAGCGCCCGGATACCCTTTTGCTGCAAGCACGACGCAGCACGCGGTGCCCTCTTTCCATTTTATTTCAATTTTATCCAAGTATCCATCTATACATGCATCAATAACATCAACCAAGTCGGTTTCGAGCATGGGCAAGATGACCTGCGTTTCGGGATCGCCGAACCTCGCATTAAATTCAAGCACTTTAATCTCCTTGCCCTTGATCATGAGGCCCGCATACAAAACGCCCTTGTAAGGAGTGCCATTTTTCGCCATCAGGGCAAGGACTGGGCCAAAAACTTTTGATTTTATCTCATTTTCAAGGCCATTCACCACAGGTGCGGGAGCGTAAGCGCCCATGCCCCCCGTATTTAAGCCCTTGTCGCCATCGAAAATGCGCTTGTGGTCCTGGCTTGAAACCATCAATTTTGCGTTTTTTCCATCGCAAAACGCCAGCACCGAGGCTTCTTCGCCTTCAAGTAGCTCTTCAATAACAACTTTGCTGCCGGCTTTTCCGAATGCGCCCTCTTTCAAAATTGTTCCAAGGGCCCCCTCAATTTCTCCCCTGTTGTTGCAGATGAATACGCCTTTTCCGGCAGCAAGCCCGTCGGCTTTTACCGCGGCTTTTTTGAAATTCTTTGCTGCCCTGAGCCCATCTTCAAAAGTTTGAGCCACTTCGAATTTTGCGGTGGGCACTTTCGCTTTCAGCATGACCTCTTTTGCAAACGCCTTGCTCCCTTCGAGCAAAGCGGCAGCTCTCTTTGGCCCGAATACGCGCACGCCCTTTGCCTCGAACGCATCGACAATGCCCTCAACAAGCGGGGCTTCCGGCCCGATCAGCGCAAGATCGATTTTTTCTTTGAGCGCAAATTCGAGCAATTTCGCAATATCTTCGGAGGAAATACCCACATTCACGGCAACTTGAACCGTCCCGCCGTTTCCCGGCGCGCAATATATTTTTTCAACGCGCCTGCTTTGCGATAGCTTCCAGCAAAGCGCGTGCTCGCGCCCCCCCGAACCAACAACCAAAACCCTCAATCCCACGTGAAAATCAAAGTGGAATAGGAATAAATACATTGTTATTGAAAGTCGAATTTTTGTTTGGAAAGTTGTGAGTTACAACTATAATAACTTACTAAGTTCATAAACTTTATTTCTGGTTTGTTCTTGACTAGAAAAGAAGAGCACAATCACTACTGCAAAAATTGTTAACCAGGGTATAAGTGATACCAGCCACAGAGTATTGCGATTTTTCCATTTGATTGAGTAAGCGGAAACCAAGTGGCCCCCTTCAATGAGGCTTCTTTCGCTAGCAGTGAATATCCCTTGTTTTTTTCTTTCTACAAATAATGCAACCGCCCCAAAAGTTAGCAAGTAAATGAAGGGAATAATTATTACTAATAGATTAGGTGCAAAATAAATGTAAAATATTGGCCCTGCAATTATCCAAAGTAAAGTTGGCAAAAATAAAACAATTTTTTCAATTAAAATAAATCGTCTGCCATTTCTTTTTTCATAGCAGTAGCCTAAAAATTATCAAAAATATTAATCCCAACTAATCTTGCTAACCCCAATCCAATTATAGCAGGTAAAAAATCTGCTAACATAGACTAACTTAATGTCAAACAGTTATAAATATTGCACTAACTGTTTGTTGGTCATTTCTGCACTAGGTGTCAACTCTCAACAAAATATACCATTCTCTTGTCCCAATTTGAACCTTAGTAAGCTGATATTTTTATTCCTTAGAGCGGGTGCATTCATTTGTAGCTTTTATACCATTTTTCGTATTCTTTGTGGGTTGCAAAGCACCGAATTATATAGAGTGTTTCTTCTTTTGTGAGGTAAACTATCCTGCCCTGTTTTGTAACTTCCTCGACGTTAAAAGGCAGGCCGAATTTCAGATGTCTACCTTGGGGTATTGTGGCCAGTTTTTCTATTCGCTTGATGAATATTTTTCTTGCCGAGTTGTCCATTTTTTGCAGGGTTTCCAACGATTGCTCTGTGTAGATTATTTTCATTCAATCACAGGCCAAGTTCTTTCTTTATCTGTTCATGGGTATAGGTTTTGGTTTTCCCTGATCTTATGTCCTCCATTTCGACCTCAACAGCCCTGTTTACCAGCCTTACTTCTTCCTCCTCTATCATGCGTTCATAGGCCATTATGGCCTGTCTTATGACTTCAGTCTGGTTGCCTGCATACCCCTTTTCTATTATTTTTTCTATTGCGACTTCATAAGGCGTTCCAAGATTTACGGTTTTCACGCAATCACCTAATTATTATATACATACTCAACTATATAAATAATATGTATTAAAGCTATTATTAAAAATATATAGATAGCGCATATTTCCAATCAGTTTCCGGCTTTCAATTGAAACAACGAATAAAATGTATCATTTGAAAGTCGGATTCTAATTGGAAGCATCTGGCCACAAAATTAAATAAGGACATAAACCCTCAGTTAAACCAATGCCATTCGCATATAGCCCCCCAACTCAACGATGCATGCATTTCATAGCCCCCACCAGCTAATATAAGCTAATGCGTACTTTTCTGAAAAATAAGCTATGGCTTATTATTTTAAATACTGCTTGATGCATATACGTTCAGGTGGTTGGATGACTGAAATTGGGATAGTAACTGTCAGCGAGAGGGGCCAGATAGTGCTCCCGAAAAAAACAAGGCAGCGCCTTGGAGTGGAAAAAGGCACCAAGCTCATCGTTTTTGAAAATGACGGGAGCATAACGCTTACAAAAGCGGAAAACCTGATAAAACCAAAAGGGCTCTCCGAAGGAATGGAAACCTTTGCGGCTTCGCTCCCAACGCTTGCCAAGGACTGGAACTACAAAGGGGATGACGCGTGGGATGACCTATAAACAGGCGGAAATGGTGCTTATTCCGTTCCCATTCAGCGACCTAAGCTCTTCTAAAAAGAGGCCCGCGCTCATAATTTCAAGCGATACTTTCAACAATTCCTCACAAGACATCATCTGCTGCCTTGTAACTACAAACCCCAAAAGCGATGAATATACAGTCAGCATAAGCGAAGCAGATGTAGAAAGCGGAAAGCTGCATTTTGACAGCACCATAAAGCCCTACAGGCTCTTTACAATAGATAAGAAATTGGTGATGAAGAGCCTGTGTGTGCTCAAAGCAGGCAAGCTCGGTGAAGTTATCCTCAAGCTACAGAAAATCATTCCTCCCCGGAAATGAAAAGGCCAAAAAGCGAAAACTTTTTTCAATCCATCTAGCAGCGCCCATTCCCCAATAGCCAACAAATTCAAAGGCACGCCCTTACCGTATATAGTTCCAATCCTTTGCCGAAAACCTTTCCTCGCGTATTTGTTTCGCGGGCGCGGATTCATTCGCGCTGAGCTTTTCCTTCACGAGCCTGACCCGAAATTTCCCCCAAAGCCCGGCATCTGGCATTCATGCACCCTTTGGGTCAAAGAGCTCTTCAGCATGCTTTTTTCCCAGCACTTTAGTGATGCGGAATGCAAGCGCGAGCGATGGGTTATATCTGCCCTGCTCAAGGAAGATTATGGTCTGGCGCGTCACGTCTGCTTTTGCCGCAAGCTCTTCTTGGGGTCATGCCGAGGGCCTTTCGCGCTTCCATTATGCTTGTCCTCATCAGTTCGCCCTCTCAAGGAAGATGTTTGTGGCAGCCTTTACAATAACGGCGCCAAGCAGCGCTATAAGGAGAAAAGGGTCCACTGAAAGCGCGCCACGCACAGCACTTGAGGCCACCTCAAAAGCAACGCCTATCGCAAGCACTACCACCATGAACCATGCCACATTCCCCTCCGCAATGGCCTCATGCGCAGCCTCCCTCTCGTCCTTTTTGAGATTTGCCATTATGTCAATTGTGTCAAGGGCCAATATAACAACCCACAGTCCGATTACCGCCATCCTTATTTCTGCAGGCCCGCCATAGAGCGCGCTGAATGCCAGAGGCGGCAGCGCCATGGCTATAGGATATGCCCACCCCTGCCAGCCCTTGGGGCTCAGTCCCCAGCCAGTATATTTCCTTGAATGAAACCACTCCGCTTTTCCAATCATGCAGTACACCCCGCAACAATGTAAAATATTTTTTACATCTACAAATGTAATATATTTTTGACATTATAAATATATCGTTTTAAAAGAGATAAAATCAGCAAGGAATAATTCTAAAGCCAGAATTTTATTGAGGGCAATTAATTTTCAAATCGCACTCACTCATACGTCCTTGCCGTCTCAAGGCCGCGCCCGAATCGTTCCATTGCCTTGACGCGCAAAGCCTGCCCCCAGGGGGTCGGGTACTCGCCTGTGAGGCATGCCATGCAAAGCTCGTTTTTGCTGATGCCAATGGATTTTACAAGGCCTGCAAGTGTCATGTACTGCAACGAATCAACGCCGATATCGGAAGCGATCTTGTCTACCGTTTCCTGCTCAAGGTCAATAAAGCCTGTGCGCTCAAGCTGCTCTTGACTGGAGTGCCTGTTTGCGATCAGCTCGCCGATTGTTGACATGTCTATGCCGTAAAAGCACGGGCTCCTCACGGGCGGGCATGAGATGCGCATATGGATCTCCTTTGCCTTGCCCTTCTCGCGCATATAATCAATGAGCGCCTTTGATGTCGTGCCGCGCACTATCGAATCGTCAACAATAATGACCTTCTTGCCATCAAGCACGCTCTTGTTCACGTTGAATTTTTCCTTGATCTTTGCAAGCCGGTCATTGCTTTCAATGAAAGTGCGCCCCACATACCTGTTGCGTATAAGGCCTTCCATCGCGGGGAGCCCGAGCTCGTGGGCGTAAGCATCCGCAGCCGGCTTTGCGGTGTCAGGCACGGGCACAACAACCCAGTCGCCTCCGGTGGTTTCCAGCTTTTCCTGCCTTGCAAGCTCAGCGCCCAGGTTCCACCTGACCTGATAGACGGATTTGCCCTCGATAGTGGATGCGGCATTGGAAAAATACACCCATTCGAACATGCAGTGCGCAATCTTTTTGCTCTCGGCATATTTCCTGACCTCTACCGAGTCATTTTCCACGATGAGCATTTCCCCCGGCTTTATGGGCTTGATGCCGTTTGAGACGATATTTGCAAGCGCAACGCTCTCCGATGCCGCCCCCACAAACTCGTCCGAAGCGCTATAGCACAGCGGCCTGTTCCCGAGCGGGTCGCGCATTGCGGCAAGCGTCCCTTCGGCATTGATGTAAACAATATTGTAAGCCCCATCGAATTTGTGCGCAAGGCGGCTAAATGCCTTGTCCATGGGGGTTTCCTTCTCCCCGACCTGCTCTTTTTCAAGGAAGTGCAAAATGAGCTCGGTATCAAGGTTCCTTACAAGGTGGTACTGTTTTTTTTCAAGCTCGGCCTTGAGTTCGGAAAAGTTCGCGATATTGCCGTTGAATGCAAACGAGAACCATTTCCACTTCCTCCCATGGTGCCTCTCAAACGGCTGGGCCGAGCCCCTGTCATCCCCCCCAAAGGTGGAATAGCGCACATGCCCTATCCCCTTGCTGCCCGAGAACTTGCGCATGATGCTCTGTGCCTTGGGCCTTATCTTTACCGCAAAAGTCTCGTTCACTGTGCCGACTTTCTTGAAAGTGTCAATGAGCTGCTGGCGTTTTTCGTTAAATGTGGTGATGCCTGCAGAGAGCTGGCCGCGGTTTTGCATCTGCAAAAGCATATTATAGAGGTAGAAAGCAGAACCGCCAAGGGGGTAGTTATCGGGCTTTTGCGGCAGGTACACTGCTGCAACGCCACACTCATCCTTCACCTCACCAGGCATATACAGAAGAGAGTGGAGGCAGAGAATTTAAAGCTTCCCTTCATGTGAACTGGGCCCGTGCCCATAAAAGAAAACTGCATATGAAAATCAAATTTCGGGGATTGCCTGCCATAAGTTCTATAAAGCAAAGGAAACATGAATGCACGGATTTTGCCAAGGCATTTTTTAAAGGTTTGCCCCCTGATTTTATTGTGAGCATGATGCACAGGGTTGAGGTTGCCTTCTCCGATAAAAGCCTTGATTCTGCAGGCCTTGGCGCAAAAAGCGACATTGAAGAAGACCTTGGGATCGGCAAAATCGAGGAAGCCAAATTTTCCGAAATCTACTACATTGATGCGGCAGGCATCACCCAAAGCGAGCTTGAAGATATCGCCTCAAAAGTGTTCACCGACCCCTTGTGCCAAAGGTTTTCAATTGACAAGGACCTTATTGCAAACTTCAAAGTCTACATTGAAATAAGGCTCCACCCCGATGTCACGGACAATGTGGGCATCGTGGCGCTCGAGGGTATCGAGGACTTTTTGGGGAGGAAAATTGAAGGGAATGTGCGCACCGCGCGCAGGTATTATTTTACCGGCGCAGTATCCAAACAGGATGCCGAAAGGATCGCAAGGCAATTGTTTGCAAACGAACTCATAGAAACGTTTTCAATTGGTGAGAAGAGTGGATGAGCTGAAAATTCTGGGCAGGAGCGATGGGGAACTAATAGAGCTGAGCAGGCACATGCTGCTATCCCTTGACATAAATGAAATGCGCAAAATTGAGAGATATTACTCAAAGCTAAAGCGCGAACCTGCGGCAATTGAGCTGGAAACCATCGCGCAGACATGGAGCGAGCACTGCAAGCACAAGACATTCAACGCGCAGATAAGCTATAGCGAAAATGGCAGGAAGGAAAAAATCACCAGCCTGTTCAAGACATATATACGCAAGGCCACACAGAAGGCAAGGAAAAAATGGCTGGTATCGGTATTTTCAGACAATGCGGGGATTGTAAAATTCAACGCTAAATTCAACCTTGCAATGAAGGCCGAAACACACAACCACCCTTCGGCCCTTGACCCATACGGAGGAGCCAACACAGGGATTGGCGGGGTGATAAGGGATGTATTAGGCGCAGGTCTTGGCGCAAGGCCGGTTGCAAATACCGATGTGTTCTGCTTTGCGCCCCACAACATGCCTGCCCAAAAGGTCCCGCAAGGGATAATGCACCCAAAAAGGATCTTCAAAGGGGTGCGAAGCGGGGTGATGGATTATGGCAACAGGGTCGGGATCCCTACGGTTAATGGCGCGATACTTTTTGATGAGCGCTATCTGGGCAACCCTTTGGTATATTGCGGGACAGTCGGAATAATCCCTAAAGGGATGGAGAAGAAGGCCGCAAAGGCGGGCGATGCCATTGTTGTTGTCGGGGCACGGACGGGGCGCGACGGCATACACGGCGCGACATTTTCATCAACAGGCCTTGATGAGAGCGCATCCTCAAGCGCAGTGCAGATCGGAAACCCGATCGAGGAAAAAAAGATGATGGAGGCCATACTCAAGGCAAGGGACCTCGGGCTATACAACGCGATCACTGACTGCGGGGCAGGCGGGTTTTCATCGGCTGTTGGCGAGATGGCTTCAAATACCGGGGCCAGGGTATTTTTGGACAAGGCCCCGCTCAAATACAAGGGGCTGGCGCCATGGGAAATATGGGTGAGCGAATCGCAAGAGCGAATGGTCATTGCAATGCCCAAAAAAAATTTCGTGGCTTTTCGGGAAATCTGCGAAATTGAAGGGACCGATGCCACAATGATTGGCGAATTCACAAAGAGCAAAAAGCTCGAGCTTTTTTACAATAACGAGCTTGTGGGGGAGCTTGGCATGGAATTTTTGCACGAAGGAGTCCCAATCAAGCGCATGGAGGCGCAGTGGAGCCCGAAAGGGGAGAGGGAAATCGTGAACTTCGAGCCTGCGGACCTGGGGGAAACACTCCTCAGGCTCCTTGCAATGCCAAACATCGCAAGCAAGGAGACAACGGTGCGCAAATACGACCATGAAGTGCGCGGCGGAACCGTGGGAAAGCCGTTTGTCGGCCCCAAAAATGACGGTCCGGCGGACGCTGCAATCATAAGGCCAATCCTTGATGACTGGCGCGGCGCCGTAATCTCAAACGGGATCAACCCCCTCTATTCCGACATTGACCCTTACTGGATGGCGTGCTCCGCAATTGATGAAGCCTTGAGGAACGCAATTGCTGTCGGCGCCGACTTTGAACGCATCGCTCTTTTGGACAATTTTTCTTGGGGCAATCCTGAAAATGCTGAAACGCTTGGAGGCCTTGTGAGGGCGTGCGAAGGCTGCCTTGACGCCTCGAAAGGGTTCAATGCCCCGTTCATTTCAGGCAAGGACAGCCTCTACAACGAATTTATTTTGGGAAAGGAAAAGGTTTCAATTCCCGGCACTTTGCTTATTTCAGCTTTGGGAATCATTGAGGATTCGAGGAAAAAGGTTTCAATGCCTTTCAAACGCGAGGGAAACGCCGTATTCATTGTCGGCGAAACCTTTTCCGAATTGGGCGGAAGCCATTATGCGAAACTTTCCGGAACGGAAAAGGCTGCTGGAAAAGGCGCGGGAAGAGTGCCGAAAGTGAATTTCAAAAAAGCGAAAGGAATTTTTTCAAAAATCAGCGCGCTGATGCGGTCCCAGAGCGCGGAGGAAAAAATAATCGTTTCGTGCCACGACTGCTCCGAGGGTGGCATCGCCGTCGCATTGGCTGAGATGGCTTTTGCGGGAATGAATGGCGCGGAAATTTTCCTGGAAAAAATCCCCTTGGGGGAAAAAATTGCGCGCAACGATTTCGTTCTGTTCTCGGAATCAAATTCAAGGTTCATAGTGGAAGTTGAAGCGAAGCAGAAGGAAAAATTTTTGAAGGCTATGAAAGGCTGCGCGGCTGCGGAAATCGGGCACGTGCTTTCCGGCAAAAGCCTTGTCGTGAACGGCCTTGAAGGGAAGAAAATAATTGGCGAGCCTCTGGACGATTTGAAAAGGGCGTGGAAGAAGACTCTGGACTGGTGATTATGGCGATAAAAGCGATTGTTTTGAGGGCCGCGGGCACGAACTGCGACGCGGAAACCTTTTTTGCGCTGCAGAAAGCGGGCTTTGAAGCCGGGAAAGTGCACGTGAACGAGCTCATCAACGGCTCAAAAAACCTTTCTGATTACGCGCTCCTCGCAATACCAGGAGGATTCAGCGCCGGCGATTACCTCGGCTCGGGAAAAGTTTTTGCCAACAAAATACTCTTTAAGCTGAATAATGAAGTGCCGGATTTCATAAAACAGGGAAATTTGCTGATTGGAATTTGCAATGGTTTCCAAGTACTTGTAAAAGCAGGCATTCTTCCGGGCTTTGGGGGCAATTATAATGAGCAATTAACAACGCTCACGCTGAACAATCCGGCCGGATTCCAGTGCAGGTGGGTGAAGCTGAAAGGGCAGAAAAGCAGGAGCGTTTTCACAAAGGGAATTGAAGAGCTTAATGTTCCAATAGCGCACGGCGAGGGAAATTTTATTGTGAAAGATAAAGGCACCCTTGAAAAGCTTTACGCCAAAAATCAGGTCGTTTTCAAGTACGAGGAAAACCCGAATGGCTCAACTGATTCAATTGCAGGAATATGCGATGAAAGCGGCCGCGTTTTGGGTTTGATGCCTCATCCTGAAAGGAATTTATTCGGAATCAACGCGCCCAACTCCGCGTACGGGAAAATTCCCGAGGAAGGCGAGGGCATGAAGATTTTCAGGAACGCGTTTGAGTATCTGAAAAAATGAGCCTCTGATTTTAAGACTCGGGCATTCGCTGATGCCTTAATGCCCTTAGCCCTGTGCCTGAATTGTTTGGCTTTCATTGAAGGTAACGACTTGCCAGGTCGTTGTAAGCAAGTATTTCATCAAAGTTCAGCGCAGCCTGGAGCGTGCCGACGCGGTTTGCGCAGTCAGCCTCAACAAGGTCGCTCGTGCCTGCCGCAACGCCAGCATTTACGGCTTCAATCACCACGACTGCGTCAGCGCCACTGATGATATCGTCGGCATTCGTGCTCATCGCGTTAAAAGCCCAATCCTGGAGCTTGTCGCCGCTTTCCTCGGTATTGCCGTTGTTAGTAACAATCCTGAGGATTGCCTCAAGCTTCGCGCATGCGGTGGCGTTTTCAGCCTGTTCCGCGCAGCCGTTGATTACATTTTCGCCGACATTGTTCTCGCCTGAAACAAAAGAATTGTTGCAAACATACATCGNNCGGGAAAGTGCTGTTCGGTCCGCAGAAGAGGCCTGAAGCAGGAGGCTGCCCTGAACCGCTACCGCCCGGACCTGAACAATCAGCAGGGCATGTGACAGCATTCTCGCCAAGGGATGTCTGGCACACGCCGTTGCCGCAGTTGTTGCTCGGCGGCGTGCCCGGATACTCGAATTCAACCATTATTTCCCCGGGAATCCATTCAATGCTTTCCTGCACAACGCCTATTGTAAGCGTGTAGGTTCCGTTCCCGCCCTGTTCAAGGATTTCAGTGCTCAATGGAACAACGAGCCTTTTGGTGATTGTTTCGCCTGGAACAACGGGCTGCGCCAGAATGCCGTTGGAAACTGCCGGATCCAAAATTGATACGCCGTTGGGCAAAGTTATTTTCCTCACGCGCACATGGAAATCGTCATAGTAGTCAAGAGGCGTGTTCGCGCCAGAAGTCCATGTAGTGTTGCCAGTGTTTTCAACTTCCATAATCACGTGAACAACCCTGCCCGTAACCCTTGCGTCATCTAGCAGGTCAATCCTTGAATCATTCACGAAAGTGCGCGTGCCGATTTCGCTTGCGGAAGCCTGGGAATTCCAAGGCTTCAAGACCTGTGAAGGCGTGCCCTTTCTTGAAAGCGTGGGCGCGGAGCGCTCGTAGCGGAAAGATATTTTCCCGGCAGGATATCCGAGAACAACGTTGCCGCTTATGTCAACAAGCATCCATTCAGGGTATTGTGAATCAGGTGAGAGGGCTGCGCGGACGCCGTTGAATTCAGTAATCAAATTCAGCAAATAAAGCGAAGGCATGTCGCCGCTGGCGGTTGAGTCAAGAATAAGCCAGCCACTGTTGGTTGATGTGCCAATGCCGCTGCCCGCGGTTTTACTGTAAATAATCCAGAGGCTGGCAGTGCCGCGCGAGGCTGCGAGATAATCAAACTCTATGGAATCAATTACCGTGGGCGTGATATCAATTCCCACATTGGAAGCTGATATTTCCGCTTCTGAACCGTTCAATCCCACAGCATAAAACTTGTTGTCAGTGCCGACGCCAAGCAAGGGTTTTCCCGCTGCGTTGCCGCTTAAGGTTATGGTCACTGGAATTTTAGCCAACGCTTTCAATGGCTTTGAAAGCGCGAAAACTGAAGCGCTGTCAGACCGCGTGTCTGCAAGCATCTGGCAGCTTGAACGGCCTGCCGGGACAATTGAATGGGTTGTTGCATCAGCGAATACGAGCTTGTTACCGCCGACAACGTATGCGATGCAGTCGGTTGAAACGTACGTGGCTGCTGAAATGTTGTCAGTGTTGGGATTAAAAGAGTCCTCGGCTGCGGACGCAAACCCCGCGAAAAGGATGATTGTTAATGCCACTAATGAAATTTTTTTCATTGAGCCTCAGCCTCCGTGATTGTGATGCTTTCCGAAACGCTTTTGGAATTGTAATCCGAAGCGATTGCCGAAACCTCAATCTCGTAAGTTCCGGCTTCCGCGTATTCCTGGCTTGCCGTGAAAGGGCAGTCTTCCGCGCCTGCGCAATCGGTTACCCTCACAGAATTGATGCCGTCAACGCCTGAGCCCTTAAAGTTTACCTGCACCTCGCTCAAGCCGTTATCGTATGAAGCGGTTCCCGAAACCTCAATGTTGCGCCTCGCCTGCGCGGTTGAAGGCACTTCAGCGTTCAGCGTTATTTCAGGCTCCGGCTCTGGCGGTGTTGGAGGGGTTGTTGGCGGCGTTGCAGGGGGAGGAGTTGTCGGTGGCGTTGCAGGTGGCTGCTGCGCGCAGCCGCTGAGAACAATAATTCCCAAAAGAACTAACACAATAACCGCTTTTTTGCCCATTGAAAATGCTTCCGTGCTGCTAATTTCTTTTAATATTAAACTCTCCAAAGTATTTAAAGGTTACTCATTCATTCACTGGCATGAGTCAATGCCGCTTGCGGAATTTGGCTGCAATGCAAAATTAAATACGGGGCTTTACTCACTGCAGTTCAGCTTCCGTAATCCTGATTGTTTTTGAAACGCTTTCCACATTGAAATCAGAGCTTATCGCCTGCACCACTATTGTGTAGGTTCCCGCCTGCGCATATTCGTTGTTTGCTGTGAAAGAGCACTGCCCTTCGCCGCCGCAGTCCGCAACCTTTACAGTGCTGATGCCTTCAACTCCAGCGCCTTTGAAATTCACCTGCACCTCGCTAAGACCGCCTTCATAGGAGGCGGCCACTTTAACCTCCACATTGCGCCTCGCCTGCGCGGTGGAAGGCGCTGAAACGCTTATTGCAATCTCCGGGCCAGGCTCAATGGGCTCCGGCTCCGGAACTGAGGGCTGGATTTCAGGGGCCGTTGGCTGCTGCAGCGGGTTTCCGGTTCCGGGCTCGGCTTCAGGCTCAGGCTCTTGCTGCCCAGCACCTGAAGCGGCTGAAGGCACAGTTTGCGTGGGCGCCGGCTGCTGCGTGGAAGGCGCGGGGGTTTGCTGTGAAGGCGCCGGAGGAGTTGCAGGCTGCCCTTGCTGTGCGGCAGGCTCAGGGCCTGGCTGCTGCTGGTATTTTGTGGAGCATCCCGCCAAGGCGATGGCGATTACAAAAAGCGCAAGCGCAAATAAAACCCTTTTGCCCATCCGAAAAAACCCACAATGTTAATTTCTGATATTTTAAAACTTCCCGAGTATTTAAGGCTTGCTGATTCAAGGGCTTACCGCATTTTCGCCCCGCCGGAAATTTTGCGGAAGGATGCTGGTTTTCAGCCACTCAAAAAGTTATTATATGAGGAGGGATTAACACTGTCAGGAGGTGCGCGTTTTGAACAGCTTGAACATCACTATAAAGCCGGAAGAGAAGGCGAGCAGGGTCGAGCTTTTGATAAGGTTTGTCTACTGGATTCCGCTCTACATCGTGCTCATTGTGCTGGGCATAATCTCGTGGGTGTGCATAGCAGTGAACTTCATCACTTCGCTCATTCTCGGGAAAAGGATTGCCTCGTTAAGCAGATTCGTGGCGGCGTACATTGAGTACTCAATAAAGTTTTCAGTGTACCTTTTCCTCTCGGATGAAAGGCCTGAAATAATNNAAAAAAAACTTTTTTTCTTTTTTTCACGCACGACCTCTTTTTAGTGGCATGCAGCGCACAATAAAAACACGAATTAACAGCCTTGCGCCGAAGAATTTTATTTGTTTCCCTATACTCTTTGATGAGCGTTTGTGAAGCGCCAATTGTTATGTAGAAGAATTGTTGGCGTGTTGCCGGCGTGTTGCGCATGAAAGGTTTGTTGTTATGCCCATAGAATTCCAGAAAGCCAAGTACGCGCCTGAAAAGATTTTCGGCATGCTCAACCCCATGCTCAGCGCATGGTTTAAGGCCAGGTTCGGCACATTCACGGAGCCGCAGCTTTACTCCATCCCGAACATACACTTCCGCGAAAACACCCTCATAAGCGCCGAAAC
>DUGC01000025.1 GCA_013331625.1 Candidatus Iainarchaeum sp.
CCGCAGATAACTGCGATCATGGACTGCGCGAAAGCTGCAGGTAACATACCGCTCATTGCCGATGGCGGGGTAAAGTACTCAGGGGACATTACAAAAGCGCTTGCGTGCGGCGCGAGCGCGGTCATGATAGGATCGCTCCTTGCGGGCTGTGAGGAAACACCGGGAAAAACCGTTTACATGAACAACCGCAAGTTCAAGCAGTACCGCGGAATGGGCTCAGTAGGCGCGATGATGCAGGGATCAAAGGACAGGTATTTCCAGTCGGAAATTTCCGAGGAAAAGAAGTTCGTTCCCGAAGGGATAGAAGGCGTCGTGCCATTCAAGGGCAAGGTGGGCGAGATCGTCTACCAGCTGATTGGAGGCGTGCGCTCCGGCATGGGCCTTTCAGGCTCTGCCACTATAGATGAGCTGCGCAAAAAGAGCAGGCTTGTGCGCATCACAAGCGCGGCGCTCAGGGAATCCCATCCGCATGATGTGACGATTACTGAAGAAGCGCCGAATTACTGGAAGTAAGATTTAACCTGTTTAATATTCAAATATCAAACAATCTGGCAGATTCTTTTTCTGGCAAAAGAATTTAAATCAGGGCAAGCTATTCTCTACGGAGGTACTTAAATGAACAATGGAAATCCAAGAACTCAAATATTGGAACCCCATCAGTATAATCCGGGAGGATACGGAAAGGAACATTATGCCCAAGATACACGCCTTTCTCCAAAAAGACGCATGCCAGGTAAACCATTATCGAGAAAAAATCCAAACCTGCCCCCGAGAAGAAGGCGTTTGTGAATCTTTCAGGCAAGCCATTTAAAACCGCGTGGACTTATTGCTATTAGGGGATAAAATGGATCAGTTCACCGACGACGAGAAGGCATTGCTGTCCCCGTTTTTTTCAAACATGGACAGGCAAATCTTTGCGCTCACAAACCTGCCGCAGGTTGTCTGCGGGGCATTGTTTTCACGCTACTCACGCAGTTCAAAGAGCCTGCGAAGGCTTTTGCTTGATGAGTTCATAAAAGATGAGAAGAGCGGCTTTAGTGAAATCGTCTCTTTTGCCCAAGGAAGCGGCCATGACAGCATTGTGGCAACGCAGAGGGCCGAAGAGTTTTATGACCGCGTATTGGTAGGTTATGGAGATGACAGCGTTGCAGAGCTTGGCGGCGCCCACATAGCATGCGAAGGGGTTTCAAATATTGCATCAAAAGTCCTTGAGGATTCGCGCATTGGCATCTCGCCGCTTGAAAAGAGCACGCGCTATGTCTATTTTGACGAGAAAATCAACGGGAAATACCAATATTACAATGAAAAAGACATCATGAATTCAAGGCACGCCGATATTTACATTGAAACTTGCGATTCGCTCTTTGATTCATATGCAAAGCTTATAGGGCCGACAAGGAAGTGGCTCACGCAAAAATACCCGAAAGGGGAGGAGAGCGAGAGGGCATACAATTCAACAATCAGGGCAAAGGCATGCGATATTTTGCGCGGCTTTTTGCCGGCATCGACCATCACCAACGTCGGCCTTTACGGGAACGGCCGCAGCTTTGAATACCTGATAACAAAAATGTATGCAAGCGAGCTTGAGGAAGTGCGCTCAATTGCGGCAGGGATGCACGAAGAGCTGATGAAAGTGATCCCTTCATTTGTCAAGCGCGCGAAAGGAAAATACGGGGACCCGACAATCAGGTTCATTTCAGAAACCCGGAAAGGGATGGAGGGGATTTGCCAAAAGGAATTTGGCGGCATAAAGCCCCTTGCAGGCAAGGAAGTTGTCCTTACAGGATATGACAGGGATGCTGAAGAGAAAATTGTCGCAGCAAGCCTTTATCCTTTCACCACAATTTCTATGGGGCAGGTCAGGGAGATTGTCCAAAAGATGGACAGCGGGGAAAAGGGGAGGATAATCGATGAATACCTCTCCCGCAGGGAAAACAGGAGGCACAGGCCCATGCGCGGCTTTGAGCACGCATACTATGAATTCGACTTGTTGGCAAATTATGCCGCTTACAGGGATCTGCACAGGCACAGGATGCTCACGCAGCAGCGCCAGCTGCTTTCGGCAAACTTGGGGTTTGACATCCCCGCTGAACTTGGGGAGATCGGGATTGAAAGGGAATTCAGTGAAAAAATGAATATGGCTCAGGGCACTTACCAGTCCATTGCAAAAGACATGAAGGCGCAGGCGCAGTATGCCGTGCCATTTGCTTACAAGATCAGGTGGAGCGCTTACCTGAACGCACGTGAGCTATACCATCTGGTCGAGCTTCGCTCAACAATACAGGGCCACAGGGATTACCGGAAAGTGGCGCTCAGAATGCTCGATGAGGTAAGGAAAGTGCATCCAACGATTGTAAAGCACATGAAGTTTGCCGATTACCGCGAATTTGAGGGACTTGAAAGGCTTGAGGCCGAAAAGAGGATTGATTCGCGCATCGAGGAGATGAAAAGGAAGTATGGGGATAAATAGTGCATTTTCGAATAATCACGCCCTGCGGGGGTTTCTATTATATAAAGTATATTATTGAATAAACCCCTTTACGCCCGCATAGCAAACCTGCAAGCCGCTATTAATAAAAGTGTTGAATTTCAAGTTGCTGGCACCGGCAACGAGGGGGGTGCTTGAATAGATTTATGGGCCGTGGCACAGAATATGTTGCGAGGTGATTGGGATGAGACAACTCAGTTCAGGAAGGCCAAGAAAGGACAGGGAAGATGAGAACTATGAGGAGCGCATGATGCGCCTCATCGCATTTCCCCGTATTCAGCAATGAGGCGCATCATGCGCTCCTCATAGTTCTGATCTTCCCTGTCCTTTCTTGGCCTTCCTGAACT
>DUGC01000070.1 GCA_013331625.1 Candidatus Iainarchaeum sp.
CCTTCTCATTTCACAAAACAAAATAACGCTAAACCAAAACAGCCTGCCCCAGCTCAGCCAGAGCGCGATAATAACGTTTTATAACACGGATTTTGATTCACCAAAAATCCTCAAAGACGGCACTGAATGCACTAACTGCCGCATCACAGGCTATGACAAAAACACAAAAACGTTCGTGTTCAGCGTGCCGGGATTTTGAAAAAAAACCGATTTCCGGCAGATAATAGCATTTTAAAGCCTCCCCTCCAGAATTCTTGGGAAGTGATGGTGTTGGAAAAGGATATTGTGGCAAAGTACAAAAAGGCAGGGGAGATAACAAAAGAGTGCCAGGAGCTTGCTGTAAAAAAGCTCAAAGNNGGCACCAACCTTTATGATTTTTGCGAGGGGCTGGAAGCTGCAATTGTGAAAAAAGGCGGGCAACCGGCATTTCCCATAAACCTTTCAAGCAACCATGTTGCGGCGCACTATACCCCGGGCTTTGAATCGAAGGATGCACTGGAGGAAAATGCGGTCGTAAAGGTTGACATCGGGGTCCATGTTGATGGGTATATAGCTGATTCTGCGGTTACTTTGGATTTTTCAGGAAAGCACGGAAAAATGGTGAAGGCAAGCGCGGATGCGCTCGAGCGCGCGATTGAAACCGCAAAGGAAGGCGCTGCAGTCGGAATGATCGGTGGCGAGATTGAAAAGGTCATCAGGGATGCCGGCTTTAAGCCGATTGCAAACCTTAGCGGCCATGGGGTTGGCGAGTACGATGCGCATACCGACCCCACGATCCCAAACGTTGGTTCNNGGGGTGCAAAGGGAGCTCAAGATGGGGGAGTTTGCAAGGAAAGTCGCTTTCCGCGAACTGATTGGCCGCAAGTGCATCATGGCGTTCCCGCTGCTAAAAGAGGAGGATGGCGCAATAGTGGCGCAGGCAGAAACGACTTTGCTGTTCAATGAGGGAAAAGTGATAAGGCTTTTGTGAAAATCAGGCATCCCTGATTGAAGAGCGCCCCTTGTGTTCGAAAAATATGGGCATTATTCCCCTCGCATGCAGTGATGTACGGATTGCGTTTTTTGTTGCATTATTCCAGTCATGACTGCCAATTAGCTCTGGCCTGCGATCCGTGGGCAGGGTTTTAGCCACAGTTTCCAGTTTAGACGGGCTTACCACCCGGCCTCCTAATTCCACGGCGACATCAGCGATAGCTTTAATCACATTTACTTTGCGTCTGCCCTGCAATCTTTGCAATATGACTCTGTCCGCGTTGGATGGAATGCCTGTTGAATCGCCTCCATGCCGCCGGGGCATGCTGCACTTAAGTTCGGATTGCGCCCGCTTTGCCATATTCCGGATACTTGCACTTAATGTGTACCTTTCATGAGCACTAAGGGGCTTTTTCGGGTTGTGGCCCATATACAAAGCGGCAGGCAGCGTGGTTATTTTTTCCCCGGGGTTGTCGATCAGGTGGGCTTTTATCTGCGCGTCAAGGCCGGCCCGTGCATATCTTGAATTCCCGCGGCGGTTCCACATGAAACGCGTTCCCTTAAGCGTAAATAGCTCAGTCGGAATTGGGTCTTTGGGGCGCAATACTTTTGGCATTTTCACGCCTGCCTTTTTTGCAGCACGCCTAACGCAGTCAATGAATCCTTTGGTAAAGGCTCCCAGCTTTTGACCTCCCCCCGGATGCATTCTCCACCAGTCTTCAACAATAAGGGGTTCACTAGGATGGGCACGAAGGTGCGCCACAAGTGTTTTTCTTAAGGGGTGATATCTAGGCATGTGTATATGATAAATCCGGTCTATTTAAAAGTGCTCAATGCTCAAATCGTCCTTCTGCGGCCGGGAACTTTGGCTTTTTTTGCCTCAAGCATTTCCCTGAACTTAGCATTTGCGAAATCGCTAAGGTTAATGCCCCTGTGGTCAAGCATTGGCCTTTGCGTCAAAGGGATTTCCTCTACAAGCCTCGCAATTTTTTCAGGGGTGATTTTAATGCCGGTCAATTTCCGAAACCGCTCAATCACAGCATCTGTTCGCACCTTGCCTTTCCCCTCAAGCAGCCCCAAAAGCAATTGCCTTTTTTGTGCAGGGATGCCGACCCTGTACCCCCCGTGCGGAGGGCGGAAAAGTTTTGTGCCAAGTTCTTTTGCCATGCGGCTGGCTATTTGCTTGATGACGTTCCTCATGTGGATTACCTCAACAGGGCTAAGCGGCTTATTTACGGGCCGCCCCATATAACGCGCGTAACCCTGAATGTCAAGGGGTTTGCTCGGGTTATCAATCAGATGCGCCTTGATCTGCGCGTCAAGGCCGGCGCGGTAATAGCGGCTGTTCCCGCGGCGGTTCCATGTAAATTGCGTGCCTTTGATAGTGTGAAGAATTTGCGGCCTTGGCCTGTTCATGCGGATCACTTTCGGGCTCTTCACATTTGCAAGCCTTGCGGCCATGCGCAGGGCGGGTAGGAATTCATTGAGGAAATCTGTCGCCTTGCCCCATTTTCCCGCATGCTCGTCCCAAATTGCCAGCATATCAACAGGCTTTTTCGGGTCGGCTTCAAGGTGTTCCCGGATGCTTTTGACCAGTGCAAAATCAAGGGCCTTTCGCGGCATCATAAAGTTATTGCATTGCGCTTTATAATGCAGATCCTGCCTTGCAGGGAAAAAATCCTGTTATCTGCCTAAAAAGCAACTGATTTAAACCTCCCCATAGAATGTATTTTGGGTGCTCCCGTGGTCTAACCTGGATATGACGCTAGCCCGCGAAGCTGGTAATCTGGGTTCAAATCCCAGCGGGAGCGCTTTGCAGGAGTAGCGAAGCGGTCAAACGTAGCAGGCCTAGGACCTGCCGGCTTAGTGCCTTCGGAGGTTCGAATCCTCCCTCCTGCATTTCAAGGATTCGAACTTTTTGTTTTTATCGCAATCTCTTGATGGCTGGGTTTCGTGAAAGTTTGGTTAGCGCATTTTTGAACAGTGCTTCTGCATCCTGTTCACTTATTTTTAGTATTTGCGCGGCTTGATGTAGGGATATCTCCTCTTGAGTGAAACCTATGAGCATATCTATGATTGTCCTTTCTTGTTCAGGCAATTTTTGCATGGCTTGCTCAATTGCAGTTGCCCTTTCTTGTAGCATCATTTTAGATAACGCTGTCTCTTTAGTGGCGGGTATGATTATTTCCCTTTCCCCTGTTGAAGACTGGTTGTCTTTTACGTATTCTATCGAACATGTTATGCCTCTTTTTTCAGCCTCTTCATTAATCCGCAATCTGTAAGTGTTCCAGTATTTGGCAAGACCTTTATATAATTTTTTTTTGAATTCTGGGTCTTGGTGGAGTTTTCTCATTCGTTCGCTGCTTCTTTCATCAAGGGCTTTTCTGAATGCTGGATCTTGGTGGAGTTTTCTCATTCGTTCGCGCGCCAATTTCATTTTTTCCAATGCAGAAACAATCTTTTGCCCCTCAGCACCTTGCAGATTTGCAGTAGCAAAAGACCCTGTATTGGGAAAATATTTGTTTCTGACTTCTTCGGTGGTTTCATTTAAGTGGTAGCGCTGGCGTAGTATTCTGACGGCCTCGTGCATGCTCTTGCCTTGTTTTAATAAAACCAAGGCTTTGGCCCGCTGGAATAAACTTAACCGTCTGATTGCCATTCACTAAAATAAACCTGTGAACGCCTATAAAAATCTTGGCATAAGGCTTTGGCAAAGCTTCTTGCAATTTTTGAAGGGCTTTAAAAATTCTTTGAAGTTCCTATTGTAATAGCCATTAAGATGGCGTCCATCGGCAGGGGTGCATCTAAATTTTGGATTATGCCGCCATCCTGCAATTCACCGCCGTGATTTTATAATAAAATTTTCCAACCCGTATTTTTTACAGGCCGGATTAAAAGCGTTTCATTATAGGGATATTTCCACGGAGCTTCACTACAAATTCAACCTGAAAATCCAGGCTGTTTTGGCATCTTTGCTTTTGCCATCTCGCTTGCAATCCTTTATTTCATTTTGGGGGAATTCAACTGGCTTAACGCGATTAGTGCCGGGATAGGCAATTTCCTGGTTGCCGGATTTTACAGCAGTTATTGCATAAAATGCCCAAGAACCTGCTGATCGCCTTTTTCGGGGCTACACCGGGGGGCTGGATCGCACTTCACGCTCCGCTACATTTATTAAAATTTAAACCCCAATCTGGGCATGGAGAAGACGAAAAAGCTCCCTTCTGGAAGCGAAGGGGAATGGAAGCAAAAGCTCACTTCCGAGCAGTACCATGTGTGCAGGCTGGGCGGGACCGAAACGCCTTTTACGGGAAAGCTCTTGCACAACAATGAGAAGGGCACCTACACATGCGTTGCGTGCGGCAATGAACTCTTTTCCGCAGACACGAAATTCGAGTCCGGCACAGGCTGGCCGAGTTTTTATGATGTCATGAAGAGCGAAAATGTCAAACTCCGGGCGGATGGCCGATCAGGAATGCACCGCACTGAGGCGCTGTGCGCAAACTGCGGCTCGCATCTTGGCCACGTGTTCGATGACGGGCCAAAGCCTACAGGAAAGAGATATTGCATCAACTCAGTGGCATTGGAATTCATCCCTGAAAAAAAAGGAAAATGATGACGCAAATAAAAAATAAGAGTTATTGTAAGCATTGTTTTAATGAGGTAAATAGCCTTTTGCGTGCTTTACAACAATTGAGGCGTCAAGCATTATCCTGGCGCCCTGCTCTTTTGCGCGCTCGCAAAAAACCTGGTCTTCAGTTACAAGGGAGCCGCTGTCCAGCAGGCGAATGTTGAACGGGCGCGGGGCGTACTTTTCAAATATTTTTGCCATCAGCTCTGCTTTGAATGCACAAAAGCCAAAGCCAACGGAATCAACTTCCATGTTGCCTTTGAGCTCGCTTTCATCAAGCCATTTATAGCCTTCCCCCTTCGCCCAGTAGGCAACCGGCTTTATTCCGCCCTCCAATGGGTTGTAGTAGACTCCCGAAACAAAGGCCTCTCCCGCCTCAATATGGCCAATGAGCTTTTTCACCTGATCGAAACTGAACACGATGTCGTTGTCCAGCCAGAGCATGTAATCGAATTTGAAGGGGGCGTTTGATTGCTCGAAGGCGAATGCGCGGCGCACGATTTCATTGCGGTTCTCAAAAATCATGGGCGATGAAACCGTGAACACCGCAGTGTTGTAGGAGAGCATTATCTGCCCGATGCTTTGTGTGAAGGATTTGAAGAAGCTGAAATCGACAAAGCGGCCTGACGGGATGCAGATCGCGAGATTCTTCTTTGTGTTCAGGACGGCCACGAGAAATTAGTGGAAAGAAAAGCTTTTTTATGGGTGTTATTGAGGCCTGTGCTTTTCCTCGTCTTCCATGCTGCGGAATCTGGTGCCGTGCAAGCCGAAAACATTGCCAAAAAACTTTCTGAAAAACTTCAATGGCATATTTGGAAATTATGGCATTTGCACCTATTTAATTGTATTCAATGCCGCTTTCGCCACATTTTTAAACCTAAGGGGGCATTTTTAAGTCATGGAAAGGGATTTACTTCACATATCCGGCTGATTTTCAACTTTTAACCCTTTTACATATCGGAATGCATTTTTTGGTTTTCTGCAAGATTGCCCCATGCCCCAAAAATCCGGGGAAAACGGGCAATTATATGGGGGTGGGCAGCATTAATAAGTTGAGTTAAAAAAAAGGCAAATAATGGAAAGGCATGAAAAAAATGGTGACCGTCGTCTAGCTTGGTTAAGACTCAGGCCTGTGGAGCCTGTAACCTGGGTTCAAATCCCAGCGGTCACCCTTCAAATTTACAAAAACGAGGAATGAAAAAAAGAGTTGGAAAAATGGCTTACCAGAACGTGAAAGGGATGCGGGATTTCCTGCCCGCGCAGGCAAAGAAAAAACAGTTCATCGAGGACCTTTGCAGGGCGATTTTTGAAAAATACGGCTATGAGCCGCTGCAAACGCCCGTGGTTGAGGACTTTGCGCTGCTAGCGGCAAAGGGATCGGGCGGCGAAGCCATTAAGGGCGAGATTTATTATTTCAAGGACAAGGGGGAGCGGGAAATAGGCCTGCGCTATGACCTCACTGTGCCGCTTGGAAGGGTGGCTGCATCAAACCCGATGCTCCAAAAGCCGTTCCGCAGATATTGCATTAGCACTGTTTACCGCTATGACAGGCCGCAGGCAAAACGCTACCGCGAATTCACGCAGGCTGATATCGACATTGTCGGCGCTAAATATGTTCTCGCGGATTTTGAAATCATACAAGTGGCTGTGGAGGTGATGCGCGGCCTCGGTTTCGAGTTCTCGGTTAAGGTGAACAGTAGGAAGGTTTTCGAGGAGCTCGCACTCAAAATGGGCGTCAGGAAGGAACAGGTTAGGGACGCTTTCAGGAGCCTGGACAAGCTGGGCAAAATCGGGGCGAAAGAAGTGGGAAAGGAACTCAAGCAAAAGGGGATTGACACGAGAATTTTAAGGCAGATAGAGGCGAACTCCTTCGCACAGGTTAAAGATTATTTGAAAGGAAGCGAGTCACTGAAAGAGCTTGAGGAACTCCTCGAGCTTTCAGGGGAAAGCGGTTACACGGAGGTTGAGTTTGATTTAAGCCTCACGCGCGGCCTCGAGTACTACACCGGAATGGTGATGGAGGTTTCCATCAAGGGCGGACCGAGCGTAGCGGGAGGAGGCAGGTATGACAACCTCATCTCGCTTTATGGGGGCCAGGAAAACCCGGCCGTTGGCTTCAGCTTCGGAGTTGACAGGCTGTATGATTACCTCGAAGACACCCTCGTTATTGGGCCGAACGCAGACATCTTCATCATAATCCTCTCTGGAGAAGCCAACATTCCGGGGGTGAAACTCGCTTCTGCCCTCAGAAAAACCGGTTTGGGGGTGGAAGTTGACCTGATGCAGAGGAACCTCAAGAAGAACTTCGAGTACCTAGAGAAAAGGGGCATTGCCTTCCTCATTGTCCTGGGCGAGAACGAGGTGAAGGCAAAGAAATTCAAGTTAAAGGAAATGGCCACGAGGAAGGAAACCGAATTCGGATTTGGGGATGCCCCTCAAATAAGCGGGCTGGTTAAGAAGGGCGGCCGGGCTTGAATTTTTAATTGTTTTCAGAGTCAATTTCTTGGTTGTGCCGGTGTAGCATAGTGGTGGTGCAGTTCATTGGTAATGAACAGGTCGGGAGTTCAAATCTCCCCACCGGCTTTTTATATTTATGTCCTGCCGCAGGCAGGACGGCCGTATGCTCCCCCANNCCCCCAACCGGAGCAGCGGTTGCGCGGGTTCAAATCCCGCCTCGGGCTTTTCTATAGTTATTACCTCTTTTTTCTTCTTGCCTCGGCCTTTAAACTATCTATGTTTCCTGAATTCCAAACTTTAAAGTACAAGTCTTCCCTTGACTGTTTTCCAATAGGGACATCAATTCTTTTCACATATACACCAAATCCTGCTTTTTGCAAAAAATCTTTCATCCGAATGAAAAACTTGCTTTCCCCTACATTCCGGAACGGCCCAATACCAGCCCAGCCACCTTTTTTGACCACTCTCAATAATTCTATAACTGACTCATACAATTCAGGGCCTTTAACCCTGTCAGGAATGACAGTGCGAGCAAAAGCTATGTCAAATGAATTTTCTTTTACAGGCAATTTTTGAATCATTCCTGCCACAAGCTTATTGGTTTTAGACAATTCCTGTATGCGCCGGTCAGCCTTGCCAGCGTAAGTGGGGTCCAACAAAACCACTTTCGCCCCCACGCTTTCAGCCTCTTGTGAAAATAAGGCATGTCCTGCGCCAACTTCTAAAATACGCTTTCCAATAATGTCTGCATCCTTGAATCCGAAACATTTTTCGTAATAGCTTAACCCCACTGGGCGCTTTCCCTTAATCAGTTCCCCTAAAAGGTTCCTTTTTATTTTTCTTGCCTCTTTTCTTCTCTTCATTTCTTTCTTCGCAGCTTCTTTCACCCTTTGCTCCCGGGAGCTCCTTCGAAGGGCACGACGAGGCATTTTTTCAAAATTTGCCGGAACCATTTTTAACCGAATTATTTTAGTTTCCCGGGGTATTTTAATGTTTTTTCAGAAAAATTTTTGCCTAAGAGCAAGCCCCGCCAGGGTTCCTCCTGAAAGGGCGGTTACCAATTGTATCAGTCCCATTGGAATCAGGAGTTCTTGGGGAACTATTGCGAGGAAAAACAGGAGCGCAGTGGCCGAAAAAATCAGGAACGCTTTTGCGAGCGATGCAAAAGCGAGTACCTCATCGAACCGGGTTCAAAAGTAGCGAGGTCAGTGCTGCATGTGAACAGGGTCTGCCTCAAGTGCTGAAACTCCGTGCTCCTTTTATAAATTCAAAGCCCCGAAAGCCAACAACCAATAAATACTAGTTCCTGCATATTTTTTGGCATGCAGGACCAGCACATCGAGAGCCTGATTGTTCGTTACATAAAGAACGGGGATGTCGTCAGCATAGGCACCTCGGGAATGGGGGAAAAGTTCCTGAAAAAGCTGGCCANNCGAGATAGAGTTCATTCCCACCTCCATGAGAATGGCCGCAATCGTTTCCAGCCTCAGCCTGCCGATTGCGGACATCAACGAGCGCGAGGTTGATGTGGCCATAGAGTTCGTGGACCAGATTGATGGGGACTTCAATTTTATAAAAAGGCACAGCAGTTCATTTGTAAGGGATAAGATGATTGCCCAAAGCGCGGGCATTCTCGTAGCGGTCGCTGATGAAAAGGCCATGGTGAAAAAGCTGCGTGGAATGATTCCTTTCGAGGTTGCTACTTTCGGGTGGAACAGGACAAGGAACCAGTTGGACGCGCTTGGCTCGGCGAGAAGGAGGATGAATGGGGAACTGCCGTTCAAGACCGAGACCGGCCACTATGTTATTGATGTGGAAATCGACAACATATTCAGCTACGACGATTTGGAGTTCGAGACCAAGCAGATTCCCGGCGTTTTGGAAACCGGGCTTTTCGTGGGTTTCGCGGACAAGATCGTTTTGCATGGCAAGAAGATTCAATTGATGAGCAGGACCGAATTCAAATAACGGTTCACTTTATTTTTGAAAAAGGTTTCCTCAACCTAACCCAGAAACCCAGCATGTCGTGAAACGTTCCGGGCTTGGAGTGCCCAGGGGGGATTTCACCCAATCTTTCTGAAATCAGTTTCATTACCTCAGCCCCTGGTATTTCTTTCCTCTCCTCCGTTACGGGTACTCCCCCGGTAATTTCATAGCCGGCTTTCCTGAGCATCGACAGGGCACTCACAAGATTGGTGTTTTCAAGCAAAAATTTTTCGTGCGGCTCTATTTTCAGGAAGTGGCTGTTTTCGTATTTCTGCCAATTCTCCTTAATGTGGTGCTCGACCATTCTTTGGGCAAACGAGGCGAGGCCCTTTCCCATGAACTTGTCGCCCTCCGGATACATGACTCCCCCTATCTGCCTGTGCCATGGAGAAAGGAAACCCAGCTTAGCCATGTTTTCGGAACGCAAATTGAAGGAGGATAAATCAGCAGGCATGGCATTCTTGGAAACGTACATTGTCACGTTGGGCCTAACATCGCCCCTCACATCCTTACCCACTTCCAATTCAAACACCACGGCAAACCTCCTGCCGTCAACATCATAGGTTCGC
>DUGC01000015.1 GCA_013331625.1 Candidatus Iainarchaeum sp.
CACAAGAAGGTTGTTTTCAGTGAGCAGGTCGATGTGGTGCTGCACGGTCTTGTAGTTGAGGGCGGTCTTTTTGCTCAGCTCATTGAGGTTCATGGGCCTTGCCCTGAGTGCGGCAATTATGCGTATGCGGTTCTCCGCGCCCTTCGAGCCCGCCAAAAGCCAGTACATGGTCTGCTCAAAAGCATCCTCCATGAAGCAACCTGCATATGGAAATTATTAACTACTTACTTTGGGGGAAAAAGCAGAGCCTGAGTTGTAAATGCTGTTTATTTTACAACGCCGTTGGCAAGAANNCTCAGATTATTTGGGCATCTTTGAGTCCCTTGAAGTGGTTATCGCAAGAAACTAATAGTGCGTTGTTGAGCCTTGCGGTTGAATAGATTAACGAATCAGCTAGTGCTAGGCCTCTTGTAGTGCTTATTTTGGCAGCGTCCAAAGCTACCCTGCAATCCACGTCCTTTAGGGTGGAATTGCTAATGATATATGCAACAGCCTTGCTTGCCCGTGCCTCGCCGAATGTGATTTTCATCCTTCTGAAGACTTCATAAATGATTACTGGGGATGCTATTATTGACTGCCTTGCATGTTTTCTGATAAGTCTTGCAAATGGGGCTGCTTTCTGGCCATCACCTAAAAATTCTATCCAGCCACTTGAGTCAATCAAAACGCTCTGTGTGGTCACGCAAGCCCCCCTGTGTGATGCCCTTGAACATGCCTTGCGCCTCTTCTATTGGGCCCACCTTTACAAGCTCTATAGAATCTCTCTTTTCAAGGATGACTATCTCATCGCCCGGCCGCAATTTCAGCGCTTCGCGCGCCCTCTTGGGTATCACAATCTGGTACTTGCTTGACAATGTAACGGTTTCCATACTGATAAATGGCCACAAAGAGAATAAATGCTTTACTTTAGTGTGATCGATAACCTGATTGTAAGACAGCCTTAAGCCCCATGCTGCATTTTTTCCTTCTCTTCACAAAGCCCATCGATGGATTTTTCCACCGGTTTTTTGTCCAGTTCGGCGAGTTGCGGTACAACCGGGCATTCCATATTGATCTTGTACATGTTGGCTTTCCCTTCTTTTCTTGTGTAATTGCCTTGATGAACTTATAAAAGAAGGGATCCTGAAAAAGCCGGCCGGTTATGGGCTACACGCATCATTGAACGTGAGGATGAAATCCGAAATTGAAAAGATAATTTTCGGCTGATCACTTTTTTGCAGCCGCGGGCTTTGTGTCTTTTGAGTCCTGATTCCCTTCTTGGGTTTTAGGCTCCTGCTTTGCCGCTTCGCCTTTAGGTTTTGCAGCTGCCTCAAACGAATCCACAAGCTCGACGCCCCTGATTTGCGGCATAACTTCTTTTACTGTCGTTGTAAACGGTACCACGAGCGGGGCGAGCTTTTGCGATATCTCCTTTGGCAGCTTCACTTTCAGGATATCACCCTCAATCCTGCTCTCGGCTTTTTGCCGCAGCGGGAAGAACTTTTCAGTGAGGAGCTGCGCCTTCTCCTTTGCGTCCTTAATTTCGCGAACAATCCGGATTTCATATTCAACATCCTTGCCTGCAAGGTCATTATTGAGGTCGACCCTCACCCTTCCGCCCGAAACCGTCTGCACCCTTCCGTACTGGCCATTAAGGTCAACTACAAGCCCCGGGACAGGGTTGATCTGCCTTTTACGGAACTGCTGCAGCGGCACAATCACAACAAGCTCCCTGTTCCTCTCCCCAAATGCCTTTGAGGGCAAAAGCTTTACAGTGCGCTTTTCCCCTTCCTTCATGTCCTTTAAAGCCTCATCAAGGCCTGGCAAAACATCCCCTTTTCCGACAACTACAGGGATTGGCCCGAAAACGGCATTTTCGCGGTACAATCCGCTCTCTTTGGCGGTTTTTTCGGAAGTAGTGTCAAACACCTTTCCGCTGGAAAGTTCCTTTCCCGTGAATTCAACAAGCACAACGCTTCGCTCTTTCATGAATACTCACCAAAAAATGCGGTTTAAATGCTTTTTGCAAGCACTGTATGTAAAAACCAAAGTAAAATGGGTTAAAATAGTATTTTAAAGTTGTTGATCACAAATGGGCCTGAGCAAAGAGCAGATGATGGGAATTTTCATAGCCGTGCTGATGGTCGGCTCCATACTCGGGGTGATGACCTACAGCCAGCCGCCGCAGGACAGCAGTCCGCCACCGGTCACAAACAACACCCCTACCAAGATCACATACAGCGCAAGCGGCGTTGAAGGAAAAGTGCTGCAGGTCTTTCCGACCGCGGTGCTTTTGGCAAACACCACCGAAGTTTCAGCAGGCGATGCCGAGGCAAAGATACGCTCGGTTCCGGGCGTTGTCGGGGTCAGCAACGGCATGTTCGTGCAGGGGCAGGAAACGAACTTCCGCGCCGATCTAAGGGTTGATTCAGCCGGGAATTTTGACGAGATCGCCCAAAAGCTCGGTGCGCTTGGGGCAATAAAAGATGTAACGCTCTATCCGCAGGCGCTCGTTTCAGTGCCGCAGGAAGTCGAGCTCAAAAACGAGCAGAGCGGGCTTGCACAAAAACAATCATTTGCAAATTCGCAGGTGCAGGCATTTGTTTCCATGGGGACGCGCACGGGCGACAGCATCAAAATCTCAATACAGGCTGAATTCTCAGGCCAGACCCTCTCAAATGTGCTTGCAATCGAGGAATCAAACCCATCAACCGCCCAGCAGATCTATTTCACTGACGGAAATTTCACAATTTCCTCCATGGAAAGCGAATTCTTCATAAAATCCTTTGCGGATTATTCCGGCAATGCAAAGCTTGAAAGCCTAAGCCAGCTCCTCAGGGGGCAGGATGAAAATGCGCAGCTGCAGATCGCTGATGCCACGGGCGATACTACGGTGTATTTCGCGCAGCCGAATACGATTTTTCCGCAGGACCTAAACACATTTTTCACAGGCTTTAGCGGCATAAAATCATTTGAAATAAATTCCGGCCCCGCCCAGGATGTCAACTTTGCATCAGTGGCATTTGACGGGGACGTGGATGATTACAATGCTTTCAAATCCTCCCTTGTTGCAGGGCTCAACTCGCTTGGCTTTAATGTGAGCGTGGTAAAAGAGCCGCAAAGGGTATTGCAGGCACAGCTCATTGCGGGGTCAGGGGATTCGCTCTTAGGGCAGGTCACCAGCTTTTCGTTGGCAAATTCGCTTGATAGCACGGTTTTGCAGAAGGCAATAATTGATGCCAATTCAGTCTTCATTGCGGATGCAAATGCATCATTTGCCCTAAAGGAAGGGTCGTTTGATGCATTCGTGAACACCTCACGCAAGGCAGGGGACAGTGTACTGCTGAGCCTTTTCATCGTGGGCAGCCCGCGCGCAGGGATAGAGCAAATCAATGCACAGGAAGCGGGGAAATAAATAAGCCCCTGTCCATTTCACTAAAACTTAATGATTCCTTGCGCATCTTCATCTCGTTGGCTTAAGCGCCTGCGGCGATCTTTCCAAGGGGGGCCCCCATTTTTGCATGTTTTGTCCCCCTGTTTTGCTTTTCTCTTGGATTTTTTCCCATGTTTTTAGGCATGTTACTGTTCCATCGACACAAGTTTTTTGATTTGTGCTATAGCCTCAGTGAATTTGGCATCGCTTAATTTTGCAAATTTTTTCGCGATTATGCCATTGCTGGCCTGAATTATTTTATCAGCCCTGATCTTGCTTGATATTGCAAGTTTCCCCCCAGTGATGTCTGATTGCCCTATCTGAACTGGATAAGGGATTTTTTCCAAATTGGATGTGATTGCGCAAACCACGGCATCGCTACGTTTCTCATTGTACCCGTCATTTGAGACAACCAGTGCCGGCCTGATTTTATTTGCGGAAAAGTCTGAATAAGGGAAAGAGATCCACGCCAAGCCGGCCTGCTTCATCAACTTCACCCCTTTGCTATTTTATCCCGCACTTCATCCTCGGGGCCCCATGCTCTTTTGAGGGAGTGTGCAGATCGTTTGCTGAAAGATAGTTTTTTTATGCAATTGACGAAAAATATCTTTCAGTGGTTATCCCGGAATTTCAATTTCCTTCTCAATGCTCACTGGGTTTGTGCACTGGTTGTCATCAAACAGATGCACCCTTGCAAGTATCCTGCCTGAAAGCGCATGCGTTTCATACTGTGGCACCATTTCGCATTTGTGTGTGAGCGCATCGCAGCGCCTTTCCCCCGCTCACAGGCTCGGTGAGGCCGGCATAAAGCTTTTCACCACCCTGGCAGGTGAGAACATCGCAAAGGCCCCTGGAATAATCAGTGTAATTTCCGTCAGGATAATAACCGCCTTCTCCAGGCAGCTTTGCAACATCTTTCCATTCACCGTTCACGTCCTTTGAAATCACGACATTATCAGTGCAGGAGAGCGTGAAATAGTTCCTGTCAGGAGTGATTTTGAGCATGTTCCCGTCAACTGAAAAGTCCGCTTCCATATCCGGCTTTTCGCTGCGCACGAATTTCATCACGGTGAAATTCCCGCAGCTCACATCGTTCTCGTCTGCCGCAACATTGATCTGCATTTCCTGCGGCCCAAGCGCGCTGACAAAGAGCGTTCCGGCAATGCCGCCGGTGCTCAGCACAAGCGACTGGCCTTCAATTGCATATGTGAAGTGCTGCGACACTGGCCCGCCACGTGCCTCAACCACGCCACCATCAAGGAAATCCATCACAGTATTGTCATCAGAGATCCATCTTCCCAAAAGGCCTTTTTCCTCAACCTGAACAGCTTTTGGCTCCTCCCTTCGCAGCGCAAGCTTGGACCCTGACCCGTTGTCAATGAATGCTTTGTTGCCATCAAATGACACGGGGAAACTGATATTGCCATCAATGCCGCCGCCAGTGAGCTGCAGCGCCCCATCTGAATAAGTATAGCCAAATTCCTTCTTCACGCCGCTGTTTGCGAAAAACCCTTTTCCCCCATCCCCAAAAAACATGTAGATGCTGCACTCAGCAGGGGAGCTGTCCAGCTGGTCATATGCCCAGTAGCCTGCAAGGCCGTTTTCCGGCTGCTGCGGATTGCTGCCGGTGCACCCGAGCAAAAACAGCATCACGGTGAGCACGAAAAAAATTTTTCCGGAATTCATATTTTTCCCCATCGGACAATATTGTAGGCGTTCCATGATTTTAAACATGCCTTGCTGGCAAAAAATAATTTTTTTAAAAATTCATTTCCCGGAAAGCTTTTCTATCGCCTCTGCAATATCCCCGCCCGTTTCCTCAAGCGCCTTCCTTGCCTTTTTTGCGCTGACCTTTGCCTGCCCTGCAACCATTTCCACATCGGACTCAGGAATCCCTTCCTCTCCGGTTCCGCTTTCTGCAGCTTCCCCGCTCTCGCCCGCAGTTTTCTCTTCCCTTGCCTTCCCGACAACAGTATAAGTCTTCTGGCCGCCCATGTCAATCACGGTGACCTGCGGATTTTCTATCACGAGCCTTGAGCCCTCGAGCTCGAATATGACGCTGTTTGCCGCAAGGTCCTCGCTCTTAATGCCAAGCTGGCGCATCATCATCTTCATCTTGCGCGGATCCATCCCTCCAAGTCCGGGAAACATCATCAATCACCTTCCAACAATTGCTGCAAAGAAATGTTTAAGAGCGCATCCATGCAGGCACAAAGCCCCATAAGCATAAAACGGCCAAAAATGAGGCAAGGGCAAAGCCCAGAACGGCGGACCGTGGGTCGTTTCCAGACAAGCAAACTACTATAGGGCGCATCATCTCCCTCGAAAAGGCAATGGGCGATCTTTGGACTTTTCCGTTTTCTGCCGCGGCTAACCTTTATTAACCGCCTTTGCGTTCCTCTTTAAGCATGGCCAAAAACATCATCAGCTCCTATTCAGTGTTCCAGGAGCGCTTCCAGATCCCTGAAGGCAGGGAGAATGCCGAGCGGCTTGAAGCACTTAAAAAGTATTTTTCTCGCGGCGGGGTAATCAATGCAATTAAAGTGAAGGGCGCGCTCTGGCCAAAGCTCATATACCCCACTCCTTTGCGCCTTGACTTTCAGATAAAGGAGATCGGGGCATTGCGGGAGAACTATTCAAAAAAGGAGAAGGACTGGAAGGAAAAGAACGCGAGCGCAAAATCATACCATAAAAGGCACCAGATACTCAAGTTCTCAGAGCCATTGTACTGGAAACACGTCACAAAGGCGCTAACGGACAAGGACTACAAGGAGGATGCGCAAAAAGTGGTGCTGCCCGTGCACCTTTCAGCCGACCCCAAGTGGAAGCCTATGATCAAGATGTTCGTAAACGACCTCGAGTACCGCAAGAACCTTGTCGAAACCGTGCAGACAAGCATCGTTTACAAAAAGGACAGGAAAGTTGCAAAGTACGCGGATGTTTTGCAAGAGCTGCGCACCGAAATTTCGGGCACGAAGATGGGCGAGCTTGGGAAAAAAATCGGGCAGATAGAGAGCGACCTCAATGCCCTCAAAGTGATCAGGAAATGGGCAGCGGAGGGCTGATTTTTTTTTAAACAGCACTGCTGATATTGAGGCAAATTATTCCAAGTGCAATTGAGTGGCTTCTTTCAGGCTGGCAATTGCCGCTTCAACGCTCTTTCCAGACTTGCTGTCCCGATTTCAGGGCATTTGGCAACATACATATCCTCTTCCCTGTGCAATAGTGTGGCAAATTTTTTCTTCATGGCGGTCACACTTGGCTCTTGTACCATTTTTCATACTGTTTGTGGTTCCCTACAAAATGGATTGACTTCGTTCTGGTGGATTCATTGCATTCAAAAGCAATCCGGTACTGGCCTATTTCCTCCACTTGATATCGGCATGAATGCAAGCCCCTGCCAGCAAGGGGCTGTGCCATTTGGTCAAGCTTTTTCATTATCATTAGTTGTGTATTACTGTCGAATTTCCTGAAGTGGATATCCCAGCCGGGCTTGAGGCCCACCCTCCAAGGAGTAAGTTCCAAGGCCTCACCTGTATTTTGCCAGTGCCTTATCCTTATCTATATATTTGAGGCCGTTTCTTTCCATCTCAGCTTTTTCCGCTTCTATTTTCCTTCCTACGAGTTCGAGTTCAAGGTCTTTCACGAGGTTGTATTCTTTGTTAAGCGCGAATATCCCCATCCTTATCGCTTCGGTTTTGGACCTTGCTAAACCTAATTCAACCGCTTTATCAAGTATTATTTCAGGCGCCCCTTCGAATTCAAGAGTGGTTCGCATTGTTATACCTCCTATTATGCATTATATATGCATCAATTAACTATAAAAACTGCGCGTTAATGCGAAGTTTGTTTTCCTGAAAACTGTAACTGACCCTGCTTCAGGCCCCCGCAAGCGACTCTATTGCCTCCTGCTCGTTTTCAAATTCGAGGCATTTTCCCCCAAAGCAGTCCATGACCTTGCTCGTGCGGCGCTGGATGGAATTGAGCGGCAGGTATTTCCAGCTGATTTTGTGCTCTGCGCCGATCTCGTGCCAGTTTCCTTTTGCATAGAACGCTGCAATGTTGCGGAAATCGCTCTCAAGCGCCGTGCCGTACTCTATTTTGGGCCTCTCCCTGCCCAATAGCACCGAGGCGCGCAGCAATGCAAACTCCGCCATTGAAATGCTTGAGGGGATCGGGTGGTCGTAGGCTGTAGCGCTCACTTCAACAAAGTCCTCGTTCGAGCTTTCAATCCACCCGAGCTTGCGGAACCTGTTGAGCTTGCCAGCCATCTCATTTATGATCTGCTCCCTGTCATACCCTTCCTCATGCAGATATGTCGCAAAGAGCAGCAGCGCCGCATAATCTTGCAAGAATTCCGCCTCCTGCCGCTTGCCGCCCAGTGAGCTGTGGCAGAGCTTGCCTTTCAGGTAATGCTTTTCAATGAGCCTGTCAAAAAGATTGGCTGACATTGCAAGAAGCTTCTGATCGCCAAGTGAGCGGTATGCCATTATGAGGCCTATTCCTGCAAGGCAGTTCCATGAAGTCACGATCTTGCGGTCAGTAAAGGGCTGGGGCCTTATCCTTCGCACATTAAGGAGCTTTTCCTCAATTTCGGGCAGCCACTCAGCCTTTCTTTTGATCAGATGGTTAGTGCCTGTAAAATTCCCCGCAGTTGAAACATCATACACCGATTCAAATTCAGAAAATTCCTTTTGTGAAAGAAGGAGGCGCAGCTCATCGGTGTCCCAGAGGTAGGTGCCGCCTTCATGGTGGCTCGTGTCGGCATCATGAGCCGAATAGAACAGGCCTTCGCCGCTCATGAATGTTTCCCCAAGGCATTTTACTATCCGCTCACAGACAACCCCGTACTCCTGCTTTCCAAGTGCCTTGTAGGCCGAGCTGTATACCCACAAAAGCATTGCCTGGTCATAGAGCATCTTTTCAAAGTGGGGTATTGTCCAGTGCGCATCGACGCAGTAGCGGAAAAATCCCCCCTGCAGATGGTCGTGCAGGCCGCGCAGCATCATGGCATCAAGGGTGCTCTCAATGACCCTTGCCGCCGCAAGGTCACGCCTCCTGTCATAAAAGCTCAAAAGAAAGAGCAGGGTGCTGTGGGGCGGGAATTTTGGCGCAGAGCCAAAGCCGCTGTTTTCCTGGTCTGCAACTGCAAGTATGGCGCCTGCCACATCCGATTCGGCATATTCAATATCGGCATTGGGTTCAGCATGGAACGTGGGTATTTTTCCCCTGTGCTCCTCGAATGCATCCTTTGCAAGCCTGCACACCTCAACAAAAGACGGCAGGCCCTGCTGCTGCTTTGCAGGAAGGTATGTTACTGCAAGGAAAGGCCTTATGTCGGGCGTGACAAAAACATTGAGCGGCCAGCCCCCGCTTCCCTGCGTTTCGACAAGAAATGACATAAGGAAGCTGTCAATATCGGGCCTTTGCTCCCTGTCAACTTTGATGCAGATAAAATTCCTGTTGAGGTATTCTGCAATATCCCTGTCATTGAATGCTTCAGCCGCCATCACATGGCACCAGTGGCATGTGGCATAGCCCACTGAAACGAAAAGCGGCCTGTTTTGATCCCTTGCATAATTGAGCGTCTGCTCGTTCCACTCCTGCCACCACACAGGGTTGTGGCTGTGCTGCTGGAGATATGGGGACGAGGCCTTTGCGAGGTTATTTTTTGAAAAATCTTCCATATACAGTTAGCGCAGAAATTGAATATAATGATTGAGGGGCGTTAACATGCTTTTCTGAATGGAAGTCCGTATTTTACACGCCCGGTCTTTTTGTGTCGGGGTGGAATCCGGGCTCGTGTCCTGATAGGACAAAACCACGGCATCGCCATTGCGCCAGGATATTGCTGAATCGACAGTGATAGTTCCTGTATCATAATTGATGCCTGTAATGTTCACGGGCGGGCCCGAGCCGACCTTATTTTACCGGGTTTTTCTGACTTTTTCAACACAGCCTTTGGCTGGGGATTTCGGTGGCACCGGCAATGAGGTGTCTGAATTTGTTTATATAGGGGCAAAACGGAATTGTAATAGGTGATTGCAATGTATGCATTCAGGATAATGAGATTTGTGGAATCGAATAAGTGCGAGCGCGACCCGAAAGAGAAAGTGCTGAGGCTGATATAGGCTCTTGAGGTGGGGATATGCAGGGAAAAGAAGCAAAGGAAAATGGAAATGCAATGAAAGGGAATGAGGCGCGGGCCCCTAAGGCAAAGTTCAATGCGGGGGCAGTGCAGGTGTGCATGTGGGAAAATGAGACAAAGGAAGGGAAACCATACGCGAAGTTTTCAATAGACAAAAGGTACAAGGACGGGGAGCAATGGAAATCGGCGAACTCACTGCGGCTTGATGAGATCCCAAAGGCAATAGTTGCCCTCCAGCGCGCGTATGAGTATGCAACACTCAAAGAGCAGCACGCGCAAGGGTGAGAGGATGTTCGAATTTGCGATAGTGAAATTTTCGGATGGGAAGGAAAACCAGAGTGAATTGTGGCACGCGAATTAAACGTGCCACTTACAATTCTATCTAATGCTAGTTGGGGTTAGTTC
>DUGC01000081.1 GCA_013331625.1 Candidatus Iainarchaeum sp.
ATTTGACGTCAAGCCGGATTTCAACGCAACTGACATCAACGGGGTGCAGAATCTGGAACTCGGGATTTCACAATACGGGAAAATTTCCTACGCAAACAAAAACATCCTGCTCGTAAAAACCACGGCCCAAAACGAGGACGAGCGCCTCAACCTCGACGCTGACCTCAACATTTCACAGGGCAAAATCACCCTCAACCAAAACAGTTTGCCCCAGCTCAATTTTCCCGCGACAATAACGCTCTACAACATAAACTTTACAAGGCCGCAGATAAGGAAAGGAACGCAGGCATGTGATGCGTGCCGGATAATAAGCTACAACAAAAACACGAAAACACTCGTATTCAGCATCCCGGGATTTTAAAAAAAGTAGCCCCACCCGGATTCGAACCGGGGTATACAGCTCCAGAGGCTGTCATCCTTGGCCGCTAGACGATGGGGCTACCATCAAATTATTTGACAACCGATAACATGTATTCTTTAATAAGTGTTTAAATCAAATGGCTTGGGCAAACTTTTTAACACTATCACTCTGCCGGACCTGCTGACTGGCAATCGAAATTCATAGCGCCCGGGTTTTAGCACAGCAAAAGAACGCGGTAATAGTATTTTATACATGCTCTGCGCATTGTTGAGATGGAAAACATGAAAATATGCGGTAGGGGTGTTTTGATCGCGGCAGTTTTCCTGCTCGCAACATCTGCAGGCGCTGCAACATATTACGTCGACATAAAGAACCCGTTGGCAGCCGACACAAACCCGGGAACCGAAAATGAACCGTTCAGGACAATACAGAAAGCGGCAAATACTGCCACTGCAGGGGACGAGGTGATTGTTTTCCCCGGTGATTATAACGAGGCGGTCATAATAGCTAGCAGCGGAGCGCCTGGCAACCCGATAATTTTTAGGGGATTGAACAAGCCGGATGTATCTTTTCCTGACGGCTCGAATGCGGACCTGTCCAACCCGTCTCAGACATCCAAAATCAGGGGGGTAAACATTTCAGCCAATTATATTGCGGTTGAAAACTTTGAATTCACAAAAATTTCCCCGCAACAGATAGGCGCAATATACCTGCAGGATGCAAATTATGCCGCCATAAGCAGCAATTATTTCCACGAGCTCAATACGATACGCAACTGCCCGCGTGGCCCCACAACATGCTGGGGGGCTGTCAGGGGGTCTGGCAACAACGTGAACGTAAAAAATAATGTAATATGGCGTGTCGAAGGCATAGGCATCACCGTTTCCGGAAGCAACTGGCTTGTTGAAAACAATGATGTTTCACACGGCAATACATTTGCATGGGACTATGCAAAATCAGCCCTTGCCAGTGACCTCAACGGGGCGCTGTGGGATACTAACTATTGGGTGAGCGGCGATACCGATGCACTGAGGTTTTTCGGCACGGGGCATATAATCAGGGGGAACTATTTCCATGATTTCAACCTCGCGGAAACAGGCTGGAAAGAGAGGAAAACACAGAAATACCCAAACCCCGCGCCCCACATGGACTGCTTCCAGACATTTTCAAACGGCGGCCCGCCAATAAGGGGGGCGAGCAATATCCTGATTGAAAACAACACATGCCACAATATCGGCACCCAGATGGCTATGATATCGGACATTAGAGGCGATCTTGTGCACCACATCACATTCCGCAACAACATCTTCTGGAAATCCGGCGCATATGCCCTCAATATCGGGCAAACTGAATACCTGACAGTTGAAAACAACCTTTTTGCGGAAAGCTACTACGGGGCGATAGCACTTGGGGGAAATTCCCGCAACGCAACAATAATCAACAACATAATTTACTATGACTACAGGATCGACAATATCGCGAGGAATGACCCTGTTTTCGGTGACATCGGCAGCATGGACGGCCTTGTGTTGAACAATAATCTCCATTACCCTAGCACCAAAAGGACACTCCCGTCATACGACCTCAATGGCCTTTTCGGCACAGATCCGCTCTTTGTAAATCCCTCACACGGGGACTTCCACATCCGCGATAACAGCCCTGCAATAGACAGGGGGGCTGATTTGTCGGCAAAGTATGCTTATGACAAGGATGGCACTGCGCGCCCCCAGGGGGCCGGATGGGACATAGGCCCTTTCGAATTTCATCAAAAAACCCCGGCCCGATTGCCCGAAGGGGACAGCGACCTTGACGGCATCCCGGATACAGCCGACCGCTGCCCGAAAACTGCCAGCATTGCATGGGGGCATGTGAATATTTTCGGCTGCGCCATTCCAATTGCAGATAAATTTGACATCAGGCCCGATTTCAACACAATAGACATTAACGGGATGCCGGACCTCGAACTGGGGGTTTTTGGCTTGGGAAAGATTAACTATGCAAACAAAAATATTTTACTGGTAAAAACAACCAACGGGGAAGACGAACGTATCAACATCGATGCGGACATGGATATTTTACAAAACAAAATAGTGCTCAACCAAAACACCCTGCCGCAATTAAACCAGGCGGCAGCAATAACGCTCTACAACATCAATTTCACAAGACCGAAAATCCTAAAAAACGGGGCTGAATGCACTGCGTGCCAAATTTCAGGATATGACCGCAACACAAAAACAATAACATTCCACGTTCCGGGCTTCTCCTGAATAATGAGGGCGGCTTTGCCCAAAGAAAAGTTATTAAGCCAAGGGCGCGTTAGTATTGCAGGTTGGCATGGCAGCGAAAAACTCTAAAGTGCGCGATATCATAGGCGAGATGCGCCAAAAGCTCGCAGAGCTTGATGAGCTGCGCACGCAGCTGCGCGCTGAAAGCGCGCAGTCAATAACGCCATCTCAGTCAAGGGAGATGCTGGAGGAAATAATAGTGCCAAGCCTTGAGACGATCAGGGAAGAGAGGAAGCGCCGCTGATTTGCATGCTGGAAAATGTAACGAAAAAAAAGGGGATTATAGGGAAGGTGAGGCTTGCAAAGGGCCCTTTTGANNTGGCGGATTTTGATTATGCGCTCGTGTTCATCCTGCCCGTGCCTTCGCGCCTTGCCGCAAGCGTGCACATGATGTTTGTTTTCTTCCCCATCGACATCATATTCCTTGACAGCGGGAAAAAAGTGGTTGACAAGGCAACGCTTTTCCCATGGCAGCTGAATTACACCCCGAAGCTTTCCGCAAAATACTTCATTGAGCTGCCAGAGGGGTGCGGGGCGGGAATCTCAACCGGGGATAAGCTGGAGTGGGAAAGCCAAAAAAGTAAATGAGCAGGAAATTTGGGGATTAGTGGTTTTTAAAATTTTAATTCGGGGGGCCAGCTGGGAATTCCTGATTTATTTTTTAGAAGTGCGGGAATTTCCGGCAAAGGACCGGGGAATTCTCACAAGGGCCGCACGTACTTGTCCTTGCAGTCCTCTGAGCAAAAGCTTGAGTAGAACAAATGCCTTGGTGTTTCGTCCTTGCTGATTGACCGCTGGCACACGATGCACACGCGGCTGCTTGGCATCGGATAGGCTTTTCCCGACTTTTTTGTGTACTTGCTCAGGTCCATGTATTGAACAACCATTGAATGGAAATTTAAATCTAATCCCGCATCTACATAAAAAGCGGTGAAGCCGACAACTGCCAGTTCCCGCCCTTCAAAGCGAAACACTTAAAAAAAGCACTAATTCATATTACGTCAATTGACGTGAAAGGGGTCTGGATGGTTTTTGAGCCGGCATCTGAAACTGAGCAGGCGGAGCTGGCGCTTGGCTGGGGGATAATAAGCATTGCAGGCCCTCACATTTCCAAATTCTTTTCAAGAGGGCACCAGCGCGACATTGCACAGCTCAATAGCGGAAAAAAAATCTACATCATAAGGGCAATACCGCAGCTTAGCGCGCAGGAGGCCAAACTGCTTGCAAAAATAATCCACGAATACAGGGCAATGCCACGCTCCTGCTACCTCAGGCCGCAGGAGATCCTTGAAAGTTACTGCACAAAAAATTTCCTCGAAATCGAGGATGGGCAAAAGGAGTACTTGTGCAGGGCGCTTGCAAACGCATGCCACGCACAGGGGATCCTCACGGAGCTGCTTGCAGACGAATCTCTTGAGGAAATAGCGGTCATCGGGACGGGGCGCTCAAAGCCAGTATATGTATTTGACTCCTCATTTGGCTGGCTTGAGACCAACGTTTATTTTTCATGCGTGCAGGAAATAAAAGATACCGTGAATTCTATGGCAGGGGCTATCGGCAGGAGGGTGACACTCCAAAAGCCCCTGTTGAATGCATACCTCCCTGGCGGCGAAAGGCTCAATGCATGCACGGAGCCTGCAGCACTTGCAGGGGCAGCTGTCACAATAAGGAAATTCAAAAGCTCCCCCCTCACGCCCTCAGACATCATACAATCAGGCTGCGCAGGCGAGGGGGAAATGGCATTTTTATGGATGGCCCTGCAGGCGGACTGCTCGGCACTCGTGTGCGGGAACACCGGCAGCGGCAAGACCACACTTCTCAACAGCCTCTTTAGCTTCATTCCATCAGAGGAACGCATTGTAATTGTGGAGGAAACCCCCGAGATAAACATACCCCAGCGCCATTGCGTAAAGCTCGCCGTTGCAGAAGGCATAGACCTTAGCGTGCAGCAGCTCATAACAAACACATTGCGCATGAGGCCTGACCGAGTGGTTGTGGGTGAAGTGCGCAGCCGCGAGGAAGCCGGCGCATTCATTGACACATTGCTTGCAGGGCAGGGCAAGGGATGCTATGCCACATTCCACGCGCAGTCGGCCACGGACTGCCTTCGCAGGCTCTCAGCCCTCGGGGTGCATGAAATAGACCTTGAAGCCCTCGACCTTATAATCACACAAAGGCGCTGGAGCGTCTATTCGGGCGGGCAGGCGCGAGAGGAGAGGAAAATGACGCAGATATGCGAAAGTGAGGCGGGAAAACCCGGCAAGCTGGCACTGCGGGAAATCTTCCGCTACTCTTTTAAGGAAAAAGAATTCATGTGCGTGAAAAAGCCCCAAAGGGCTTATGAAAAAATCATGCGCGCATTTTCCCTAAGCTATAATGAACTTGAATCAGAGCTGCAAAGGCGCGCGCAGTTCCTGCTTTCACACAGGGGTGAAGGCCATGAACAGTTCTTTTCCGCTATACAGGGTTATGCGGGGCAGGATGCACAGGCTTGAAATTGAACTGCAGATTCTTGGCGGAAAAACCACCCCAAGGCAGCACATCGGGGCATGCCTGAAACTTGGAGCCGTGATATTTGCGCTCACATTGCTGACATGGGCATTTTTTTCACAAGGGCTGATAGTGGGCATTGCAGTTTCCCTTGCATTTGCAACAGCAGCATTTGCCTACCATTTCACTTCCCCTGCAAGGCAGCTTGCACTGGAGGCGGGAAAAATAGAAAAGCACCTTCCGTTTTGCCTCATGCAGCTAAGTGAGGAGCTCAACAGCGGCATTGCAATGGAAGGGGCGCTGATAAGGGCTGCAAACGGGGGGTATGGCGAGCTTTCCGCGCTGCTTTCAGGCTCGCTGCTTGCNNGCTAGCAGGCGCGTGCACCAAAACATCTTCGGCACAGCTGCGGCGCTGCATTTCGCATGTGATTTCGGTTTATGAACATGGCTCAAAGGATTCGCCCGCGCAGGCGATAAGGGAAATTGCACTCGACAGCCTGCATTGCCAAAAGGCGCAGGCGAAGGAATTTTACGCAAGGCTTTCCGTGCTCTCTGTTGCATTCATTGCACTCTCCGCTATTGCCCCCGCGCTTTTGCAATCCTTCATTGTTGTGGGGGGCAGCTTCATGGACATTGGCTTTGGCGCGGAAATGGCGCTGCTTGTGATTGCCGTGCTTTTGCCTGCCGCTGACATTATTTTCCTTTTATACACGCGCTCACTGACCCCTGAATTCCTCAAAGAAGGCGAAAGGAAATGGGATAGCGGAATTGATGAAATGCTAAAAAGATGCGGCATGGAAATTTCAAAAAAGGATTTTTTAGGCCAGCCGGCGGCACTTGGAGCGCTTTTCATGCTCCTCACGCTCTATTATGGCCTCTTCATTGCAGGCGATGAACTCATTGCTGCGCTTTCCATCCCTGTTTTTTTCCTGCCGATAGCCATTTCCTATTCCTACCTGCACTACATTTATTCTTCAAGGCTGCAGAAAATCGGGGAGGCAATCCCTGACATGCTCCTTTTGGCGGCATCACTACCTGAGCACATGGGCATCCAAAGGATCATTTCGCGGCTTGCAGAAAATGAGGATGGGCCGCTCAACGGGGAATTTGCAATAGCCGCTGCCGAAATTAGCAATGGCATGCCGACAGAGCAGGCGCTTTTGCGGATAAGCGAGCGCAATCCCTCACTGCCACTTGCCCGCGCAATAGGCCTGATGGCGGGTTCGCTCAGCTCAGGCACCGCGATGGGAAGCGTCTTCCGGCAAGCCGCGCAGGATTTCCTTGAAACGAATTCGCTCCTGCGCGAGCGCGCCGCAAACACGGCAGTCCAGAAATATACCCTCCTTTTTGCAGGCGGCCTTCTCGTCCCGCTGATTTTAGGCACGGTATCCTCGCTTGCAGCAGGTTTTGATTTTGGGCAGATGGATGGGATAGGGCTGGGGGTTGATGCCGCGCAAAAGATGGCGCTCAATGAGGCAGTGCAGGTTGCAAACATTGCATATATAGCAGAATATGCCCTCATTGCTTCCGCATTCATCGCTTTCCAGGAAGGGAAATCCGGCAAGGCATTCCTCTATGCCCTCTTCCTTGTTCCTGCAGGGATGCTTGCGTATTTTGCGGGGAAGGGTTTTTGAATAAACGGATTTGGAATAAATGAAAATCACTGAATTTTCCTGTTTTGAAATTTTGGGTTTAAAGAAAACAGTTTGCTTTTTTAATTGAATAACTGGCTTTTCTTTGATTATAGCAAACCTTGAAAAATGCCGTAAAACGACCCTCCCCCAAAAGGGGTGGGCGTTCTTGAAGTGCACACGCAAGGCACAGCACACAACGCCGCCACCAGCAATTCATCACCCGCCTAAAGGCAAGTGCGTTCTTGCCAACGGCGTT
>DUGC01000033.1 GCA_013331625.1 Candidatus Iainarchaeum sp.
ATGGCAGATTCAACATCAAGATGGGCTGAGGCAATGAGGGAAATATCGGGAAGGATTGAGGAAATGCCCGGCGAGGAAGGGTACCCGACATACCTTGCAAGAAGGCTCGCGGAATTTTATGAGCGGGCCGGAAGGATAATTTGCATTGGCTCTCCTGAAAGAAGCGGCTCGATTTCAGTCATAGGCGCAGTATCGCCCCCCGGAGGGGACATTTCAGAGCCCGTATCGCAAAATACGCTTCGCGTCACAAAAGTGTTCTGGGCGCTTGATGCAAAGCTTGCGCAAAGGAGGCACTTCCCCGCAATCAACTGGCTCAAGAGCTACTCGCTCTACACAGGCTCGCTTGACAGCACATATGCAAACAGCATCGCCCCCGACTGGAGCGATAACCGGCAGAAGGCAATGGCCTTGTTGCAAAAGGAAGCCGAGCTGCAGGAAATCGTGCAGCTCGTCGGCCCTGATGCATTGCCGGAAAAGGAGCAGGCGGTGCTCGATTCAACAAGGATGATAAGGGAGGACTTTTTGCAGCAGTCGGCATTCAGCGACATTGATGCATCAGCCTCACTAAACAAGCAGTACAGGATGCTTGCGGCAATACTTAAATTCAATGACAAGGCAAGCGAGGCTATTGACAGCGGGGTCCAGCTCAAGGCAATAACTGCCCTTAAAGTGAGGGAAGACATTGCAAGGATGAAGGAGATCCCGGAAAAGGATGTCGATAAGAGGATTGAGGGCATAACCGCGGAAATAGATTCGCAATTTGACAGGATCATCAAAGAGGCGCAGGTGAGATGAAATGATGAAGGAATACCAGACTGTAACAAACATTGAAGGCCCGCTTGTCTTTGTGGACAAGGTGGAAAATGTCGGATATAACGAGATTGTGGAAGTGCGGCTTCCAAATGGCGAGAAGAGGAAAGGGCAGGTGCTCGAAACATCCAAAGGCAGGGCCGTAATACAGGTATTTGGCTCCACAACAGGGCTTGATGTTGAAAAAACGAGGGTCAAGTTCCTTGGGGACACAATGAAAATCGGCGTCTCTGAGCAGATGCTTGGAAGGGTATTCAACGGGCTTGGGGAGCCACGTGACAAGGGGGCGCCTATAGTCCCTGAAAAAATGGTTGACATTATCGGCGCTGCAATAAACCCCGTAGCGCGGCAAAAGCCGGAGGATTTCATACAGACCGGGATAAGCACGATTGATGGCCTAAACACGCTTGTCAGGGGGCAGAAACTGCCGATATTTTCAGGCTCAGGCCTTCCCCACAACGAACTTGCTGTGCAGATCGCGCGGCAGGCAAAGGTGAGGAACAAGAGCGAGAGCTTTGCAGTCGTGTTTGCAGCTGTAGGCATCACACATGAGGAGTCGAGCTTTTTCATGAAGGATTTTGAAGCAACAGGCGCCCTTGAGCGCAGTGTGCTCTTCTTGAACCTTGCAGACGACCCGAGTGTTGAAAGGATCATAACGCCAAGGATGGCGCTCACAACCGCTGAATACCTTGCGTTCGAAAAGGGCATGCACGTGCTTGTCATAATTACCGACATGACAAACTACTGCGAGGCCCTTCGCGAAATTGCAGGTGCCAGAAAGGAAGTGCCCGGAAGGCGCGGATACCCCGGATACATGTACACAGACCTCTCGACAATATACGAGAGGGCAGGCATAATAAAGGGGAAAAAAGGGTCTGTAACGCAGATACCAATACTTTCAATGCCATCTGATGACATCACGCACCCCATACCTGACCTTACAGGATACATCACTGAAGGCCAGATCGTGGTAGGGAGGGACCTGCACAGGAAAGGGATATTCCCGCCAGTGGATGTTTTGCCATGCCTCTCAAGGCTCATGAACCTTGGAATCGGAAACGGCAAGACGCGCGAAGACCACCGCGGGGTTGCCGACCAGCTTTATGCTGCATACGCGCAGGGCCGCGATTTAAGGGCCCTTAGCGCGGTCGTGGGGGAGGAAGCCCTATCTGAAATCGACAGGAAATACCTCAAGTTCGCTGACGAGTTTGAGAAAAGGTTCATAAGGCAGGGGAAAGAAGAGGACAGGAGCATTGAGCAGACCCTTGACCTCGGATGGGAGCTTATGGCAATGCTGCCAGAGCGCGAACTCAAGAGGGTAAAGCTCGATTATATCCAGAAGTACGGGAAAAAATTCAGGAAAGATTAGTACAAAAAACCCCAAAAGGGCCCTTAAAGACAAAAAAAGTTTTTTGGCAATTTTGCGGGCCAGAACAAGTAAAAGTTGAGTGTGCATGGCATGGCAGATGACGTCAAAACAACGCGGCTTGAGCTGATCGAGACAAGGAACAGGATCAGGCTCGCGGAGAACGGGCACAAGCTCCTAAAGCAGAAAAGGGACGTGCTCGTTTTGGAGTTTTTCAAGATAATGAAGCAGGCACAGGGCCAGCGCACCGAGCTCAACAGCCGCATGAAGGATGCATTTGACGCCCTTGGCATGGCGCAGGCCTACCACGGGATACTCGAAGTTGAAAACATTTCCCTTGCGGTAAAAAAAGCCCCAAACATCGACGTGCAGACCAAAAACATCATGGGAGTGCATATCCCAAACATCAAAGGGGAGTATGTTGCAAAGGGAATTGAGGAGAGGGGCTATTCAATACAGGGGAGTTCAGCAAAAATAGACGAGGCCGCATCGGCATTTGAATCAAGCCTTGAGATCATATTAAAGCTTGCGGAAACCGAAAATGCGCTCAAAAGGCTCATTCAGGAAATCGAGAAGACGAAGCGGCGCGTGAACGCGCTCGATTACATCATGATCCCCAACCTGCGATCAAGGGCAAAATACATCATAATGCGCCTTGAGGAAATGGAGCGCGAGCAGTTTATTTCACTCAAGACCATCAAGGCAAAGCTTGAACGCGAGCAGGCCGCGCAGTAGTGCGAATTCACTTCTTTTCAGATATTCCCCACAAAAGCTCAAAGTATTTGCGGTAAGCGTCCGCAATGTCCTTATTGACCATTACAAAGCACAAGGGATAATCCCCTTTCCAGAGAACGTTCACGACGCGATCGCCGTAGATATTGATCACGGCGGGGTTATCTATGTAAGGAGGCAGGAACCTGCTTTCTGCATGGTGTTTTCTCATAACCATCGGAAGTTCCTTTGCAGAGTGCTTGTAGAGGACCCTGATTTTAATCCCGAGCCTTTTCCTCTCGGCATTCCACTTTTCAAAAAACAATGGCATCACCCTGTCCTCACGCGCAATAGCGCCTATCATAAGATGCTCTCCTGCGGCATGCTTTAGCACATCCCTCCTCATTGCCTTGAACCCTTCAACGCCCTGCAAAATATTTGCTTCAGCAGTAGGTTTTGTTTCGCGCAGCCGGTTAAGCTCGGGAATATGCTTTTTTACTTTCCTGATCCGCTTTTCCAGAGAGCGCTTTTCGTCTTCAAGCACGTCAATAATCCTTTCAGAGGAAGTCGCTTCAAAACATGTCACATTTCCATCTTTCACAAAGCTCACGAGCCCTTTCTCAATTAGCCTATTGAGCCCTTCATAAACACGCGAGCGGTGCAGGCCGCACTCAAATGTGATCTTGCCTGAAGGGGCTGAGCCAAGGTTTAGCAGAGCAGTATAGATCTTGATCTCGTTTTGCGTGAGGCCGAGTTCTTGCAGAAATAAAAGTTCCATTCTGCAAGTTAGGTGCGCTGCTGAATAAAAATGTTTGTTTTGTCCTCCTTATACAGGAAGACTAATATATATGACTGCCCTGCATGCAAGTGTGTAAAGGCGGGTGGAATTTCGATGAAAAAGATAATCACATGGATAGTTTTGTTCGCGCTGGCATTGGCATTATTGGGGTGCAGTTCAGCGCCAAAAGAAAAAATCCTGATAGGGTTGCAGCTCACTCCTGCAAGCACTCTTGTCCAGGTTGCAGATGAAAAGGGGTTTTTCAAAAATAACGGGCTTGACATTGAGATAAAGGAGTTCACTGCAGGCAAATTCGCATTCCAGGCAATGATGGCAAAAAGCGTGCAGTTCTCAGTAGTAGGGGACATACCAGTCACGCTCGCAAAGATGCAGGGAAACGGGTTCTATGTCCTTAGTGAAGTGGGGGAAAACAAAAACGAGGCCCCACTTTTAATCAGGGATGATGGGTCAAAGAGCGTGGCGGATTTCTTTGCAAAGAAGAGGAAAATCTCCACTTCAATTGGAGGCACGCCCGAATTCTCATTATACCTCAACCTCAAGGCCAACAATATTCCAAAAGAGCAGGTCGAAATTGTGGCGCAAAGACCCGAAGAGATGGTCGGCGCACTTTCAAACGGCTCAGTTGATGGCATCAACATTTTCGAGCCATACCCAAGCATAGCTGAAGAGAAAATGCAAGGGAAAACAAAACGGTTCCCCCTCGCGCCGCAGATATATACTGCAAAGTATCTCCTTGCTGCGGATAGTGATTTTGTAAACAAAAATCCGCAAATAGCGCAAAAAATGCTAAAATCCCTCAAGGAGGCCCAGGATTTTGTGCAAAGCCACCCGCAGGAAGCGCAGGAGATTGNNGATCAGGGCAGCTCTCAAAAACCCTTGAAATGGAAAGGGACTGGGCCATTGAAACCGGAAAAGTCAAGGATGGTGCCGCAACCGACTTTTCCAGCCTGATGTGGCAGGCTAGCTAAAAGGTGAAGAAGTGAAGGTCAACTGGAAGGCAATTGCCTTCTTCCTTTTAGTTATAGTGCTATGGCAACTGGTTTCATCGTCAGGGCTAGTCAACGAGATGCTGTTTCCAGGCCCGCTAAAGGTTACAAGCGCAGGCTTTGGCTGGGCATCTTCAACCCTTTTAGAAGATGTGTCAATCAGCCTCTGGAGGCTGCTTGCAGGCATTATACTAGGGGTAACACTGGGCACAATCGCAGGCATGCTTATGGGGAGAATTTTATTTCTTGAGGAAACCGCAGCTCCGCTATTCCATATGCTGCGCTCCCTTCCCCCAGTAGCAACAGTACCACTGGTCATTATATGGTTTGGAATCGGGGAAGAGGCAAAAATATTCACGATAGCTTTTGGCGCATTCTTTCCCGTTTGGCTCAGCCTTCTTATAGGCTCAAAATCAATTCCTATAGAGTATACAAGAATTGCACAGATATTTGCCAAACCAAAAATCGAAACATACAAAAAAGTGATTCTTCCGGCAATCCAGCCGTTCCTGATGAATGGAATCCGCATCAGCATAGGCATAGCATATTTCATGGTATTTGTGAGCGAGCTTGCAGGGGCGTCCAGCGGAGTTGGTTACAGGATGGCTGTGGCACAGATAACGTATAATGCAGACCTCCTTATTGCAGCGCTGATTGTACTTGGCGCAATGGCATTCCTGACGGATTACTTTTTCATGCGCATTTACCGGCGCCTTGTGCACTGGGGGGAAACATGACACGAAAACATGTTGCAGTAAAAGGGCTTAATGTGGATTTTGAAAAGCCGGTCCTCAAAAACGTTTTTCTTGACATGAAAAAAGGGGAATTTGTCTCAATTGTAGGGCGGAGCGGAACAGGCAAAAGTACCTTCCTCAATTCTTTGGCGGGTTTTATGGAGACTGAAGGCGAGATACATGGCCCGGGGAGGAAGGCAATAGTATCACAGAATTATTCCCTGTTCCCATGGATGAGTGTTGAAGAAAACATTGCGTTCGGCCTTGAAAAGCAGGATCGTGAAAGGGTCGGTAAAATAATCCGGCGCATTGAGCTTGAAGGCAAGGAAAAATCATATCCATATCAGCTCTCGGGGGGACAGCAGCAAAGGGTTGCCATTGGAAGGGCGATTGCATATAAACCTGAATTGCTGCTTCTAGACGAGCCATTTGCAAACCTTGACAGCTACACCAGAATTACTATGCAGGAGTGGCTCAATGAAGTGATGCGCGAAAACAAGACCACGACACTGCTGGTCACCCACGACGTGGATGAGGCAATACTTCTGGGGGATCGCGTGCTTGTGCTAAAGGACAAGAGTTTTCGGCACGAGTACAATGTCCCGTTCAACAGGCCAAGGGACAATGAAATCAGGTATTTGCCGATTTTCCAGGAACTGCGGAGGGAGATACTAAAATCGCTTTGAAAACATCAGCAAAAACCGTTTGATACCTATTATATAAGTATATACAATATGATGAAAGTGCTCCACTATCCCCACCTTGACACAGTGATCATGGTCAAGGATACCATCAGGAAGCTGCGCACTAATCCCTCGCGCATGCAACTGTGGAATAAACTGCCGCGAAAAGTCCAGTACCAGACCTTCGCCCTGATTCTTGAATATCTTGAGAAATCCGGCAAGATTACCTTTTCAAATGATGGCAAAATAATATGGATTGCGGGCAGCCCAAAGCTTGACCTGGCTATCAGGCGCGGGAAGGAATACTAATTGTTTCGTGTATAATTGGAACAGCGGATTTTGATAAGGAATTCACGCTCCTCAAAAAAAAGGGCTGACACAGGGGACTCGGAGAGCGCACTGCTTGTTAAGCTCATAAACAAGGACATTGAGCGCCTCAAATACAGCTACAAAACTGGAAAGAATATGCCCAAAGAGAGAATCCCGAAAGAGTATGTTGTAAAATATGGAGTGGAAAACCTATGGAAGCTCAATCTCAGCAGCTTTTGGAGAATGATTTATACTGTCAGGGGAAGCAAAGTAGAAGTAATTTCAATCCTGCTTGAAGTCCTTGACCACAAGAAATATGGCAGGAAGTTCGGGTACAAAACCAGTTGATTTACTTCCTCACATCATCAATCGCGACATTTTCCGCAAACTCCACAATGTCTGAAACCCTGATGCGCATGAGGTGGTGCGGGTCTCCTCCCCCGCAGATGACCTCGCCCTTTTCCAAAAGCTGCCTGTCAACTATTGTCGCCACGCCATAAATCGACACTGGCGGAACCCCGCCGATCTCATAGCCTGTGATGCCAAAAACCTCTTTTGGCGATGCAAGGGCAACATCATTCACGCCCATAACGGATTTCACTTTCTGCAAATCGACTTTGTCCTTTCCGAGCAAAACCACCACAATGCCCTGGCCGCCTGAAGCCACAAGCACGATCGATTTTGCAACGGCATCGGCATCCCCTTCCATTGCGGCAGCAGCCTTTGCAGCGGTGTGCACTTCATCTCGGACGGGAAAAACCTTGGCGGAAAGCTTATTCACTTCAATGAAATCCTCAAGCATACCAACACAAATGACAAAAACCTATAAAAATACTTTCAGCAAGGGGAGGAAAATGCCGCTGCAACTTCATTAGAAAGGGAGATGCCTAATTTTTTGCCGCCCCCTCAATCACCGCATTCAAAAGGTCTGATTTTGTTATTATCCCGACGATCTTCCCCTTCTTTGCGACAAGCACTCCGGGATTGTGCTCCAAGAGAGCCGAGATCGCCCGAAAGGACGTTTCCTCTTTCACTATTGGCATCGCGTCCATCATCACGTCCCTTACAGGGATCACACTCACCTTGTTGAGGTCCTGGGCGCTGTTCATCCTCTCAAGTATCACGCGCTCTGAAACCGTGCCCACATTCCGCCCATCATCGAGCACGGGCAGCTGCGAGACCGCGCCTGCCTTCATCATGCGCACGCAATCCTTCAGGGGCATGTCTGGCCCCACGCCGATCACTTTTTTGGACATGAAATCCGATGCCTTTGCATCCGTCTGCTCGCTTAGGGAATCAAAGAAATCGAAGAGCTTTTTCGCGTTCTCGTATGATGGCACGATCGAACCAGCCTCGATTTTTGCAATCATTGACTGGCTCACGCCTGTCTTTAACGCAAGTGCGCTTTGCGTGAGGCCAAAGCGCCTGCGGCGCGCGTGCAATTCAGAGAGCTGCGGCAACATCCCCAAAACACCCAACACATGCAAATTCCAAATACTTCCGGCCCTGACAGGCCATTTATGCAAAAACTCCAACTCTTATTCCAATATGAATAAAACAGATGGAAATTATTATTAATATAGCGCCGCCCTAGTGTTGCAGGGAGGGATTATTCTTGGAAAGAAAATACTTTTTCACATCAGAGTCCGTAACAGAAGGCCATCCGGACAAAATGACAGACCAGATTGCAGACGCAATTCTGGATGAAATGCTTAAAGGCGACCCAAATTCAAGGGTGGCAGTCGAAGTTGCCACAAAAACAGGGCTGATTTTAGTCATGGGTGAGGTGACAACCAAGACCTATGTTGACATACAGTCCATTGTGAGAAAAACCATCAGGGAAATCGGATTTGCAAACCCCAACTATGGCTTTGATGCCGACGCATGCTCCGTGCTCATTTCTCTTTCCGAGCAGAGCAGCGACATTGCGCAGGGCGTAAATGAGTGTGAAAACCACGAGCAGGGGGCTGGAGATCAGGGCATGATGTTTGGCTACGCGACAAACGAGACCCCGGAGCTCATGCCCCTCCCGATTCTTCTTGCGCACAAGATCACAGGAAAGCTCGCGCAGGCAAGAAAGCAGGGAGAAGTGAAATGGCTCAGGCCGGATGGCAAGAGCCAGGTGACGGTCGAGTATGTTGACGGAGTCCCAAAGCGCGTCGACACGGTTGTTGTGAGCACGCAGCACGACCCTGAAGTGACGCATGAAGAGATTGAAAAAACAGTGATAGAAAAAATCGTGAAACCCGTGTGCGGCAGCTGGATTGATGCCAAGACCAAGTACCACATAAACCCGACAGGAAGGTTCGTGATAGGCGGACCTGTGGGGGATTCGGGCCTTACGGGAAGGAAAATAATCGTGGACACTTACGGCGGCGCGGCGCACCACGGAGGCGGATCATTTTCAGGAAAGGACCCGTCCAAAGTTGACAGGTCGGCAGCATACTTCGGGCGCTATGTCGCAAAAAATGTCGTTGCGGCAGGCCTTGCCGGCAGATGCGAGATACAGGTAGCTTACGCGATCGGGGTAGCTGAGCCTGTTTCGATAATGGTTAATACATATGGCACGGGCAAAATACCTGATGAAAAAATTGAGGAAATCGTGCGCAAAGTATTTAGCTTCAAGCCGGCAGCAATAATAAAAAAGCTCGACCTTAAAAGGCCCATATACAAAAAGACCGCAGCCTACGGCCACTTCGGAAGGAACGAGCCCGAGTTCAGCTGGGAGAGGACGGATATGGCTGATGCGGTAAAGAAGGAAGCCTTGCAGTTAAGTACTGTAAAAACAAAGAAATAAAAAATCGGGTTAGCCCTGCTTTTTTGCAGGGCGCCAATTGCTTTAAATACAAGTTGAACTATTTTTGTGGATATATGAAACAAATAATTAAAAGAGCACTTGCAAGAGGAAAAAAACACCTTCGCTCTGTTGGTTACCCAGCTCGCGAGGCGAGTAAAATTCTCCGAGAACATAAAGGGGGAGCATTCGAGCGCTTTGATATATTCAAAAGATTGCATGATACACTTCCACTTGGAAAGCGCATTGAATACGCCGACAGACAATTAGATGTGCTTAAGCGCACTCTGACCTCCTTAACCTCTGCAAGAGAAGTTACAATGAGAGGGATAGTCAGCGAGGCTGAAGTCAGAGCCAGAATAAAATATTTGGAAGGAATTCTTAAACGGGATAGAGAGGAACTTAAAAAATCACGAGGGGGCAAATAAGTTGTACCACCTTGGAAAAATACTTGAAGTGATCACTTCCGATGAGAAGGGGGCGAAATCCGCTGACGGGCAGACATACTGCCTGCTTGAGATGTGGGATGAGAACATGATAATTTTCCGTGCAAGCGCGCAGATTGCAAAGGATGTGAAGGAAGGCCAGCACGTGCTTGTGGATTACTCGCCGGTCCCTGTAGGCGGCGCGCCGGTCCCCAGGCATGAAATAGTTGCAATTATCAGCGAAGCAAAAGGCAAAAAGATGCTAGCAAAGCTCAAGGATTCGGCCGAGGAGAAAAGGAAGCTCCGCCAGCCGACTGTTGAGGGAATGCCGTTCCACGGGAAAATGATAGGCTAACACAACTTACAATATTATAAATCTTCTTTTCGCCCGATCAAAAAATATTATTAAAACGTCAATGGTCGAGTTAATTAATATCGGGGGGATAAAACATGAGGGCCAACTTAAGTATATGTGTAGCCATGCTAATTCTAGTCAGCGGTGTTACAAGCGCGCTGACATTAGAGCAGTTCAGTGAACAGTGCACTATAAAATCTTTAGAAGCGGCGCGTGCAGGGCAATATCCTCTATCTATTTGCCTGGCAAGCTCAGTTCCTTCAGCAATGGATGTACGCAAGGGATATCCAGTTTCATTGGTTATATGCAATGCGAGTTCAGTAACATGGCAGCCCCAGAATGTATCGCTCGTCCAGGCAAATAATGTGAACTGGGGAACCGAAGCAAAAACAATACCGCTTGACTCCCCGTTGAGCCCGGGAAAAGCAAAACTACTCACATTTAACGTAACATCCCCTTCAAAACCCGGCAGTTATCCTGCCACATGGAGTTTCCGTTACAATTACAACGGAAACCTTTTCGGCGCAAGTTGCGGGAACCCAAAGGTGAATGTGTCAGTGCTGCCAAACAAGCCGCCTGCTTTTGTGGGAATACCCGGCATTACTTTACAAATGAATTCAGAAGGCGGTTTGGAACTCATTGATCTATATGAATACCTTTCAGATGACAAGATTGCAAATGAGAGCCTCACATTATCCGTGAGCAACCAGACCGACAGCAGCCTCATAGACTGTTTTATCAATTCGGACAACAGGCACCTTGCGTGCTATCCCCCTGCAACAGGCAGGACAGGGACCAATCAACTGACCCTTACTGCAATTGATAATGGCGGGCTGGTCGGGACATACTATGCCAATGTCAATGTCGCGGAACCTGACCCTACAGGCGATAATAGCCCGCCGGAAATACGTGCAATCGAACCCATTACAATCAACATTGATGCGTCCGCGGACAATGAGCTAATTGATTTATGGGAATATGCAACAGACGACCATAACGAGCCTGAAAACCTGGCTTATGATTTTCAAACAACACCTACATCAATCATCACTTGCATCATAGCAAACAACAGGTTCTTTACCTGCCAAACCCCCACTGCGGCGGGCGTGCAGAACTTCAATTTCATAGTGACAGATTCTTCAGGCCTAAGTTCTACTGAAGCGTTTACGCTAACGGTAGTAGATGGCACGACACCGCAAAACAATCCTCCTGCAATCAGCGGCCTGCCGGACATAGATTTCGTGCTTGGAGGCCAGCCAAACCAGTCATCGATCGACTTGCATAATTATACACTTGACCTTGATGAACCGGACGAAGAGCTCTTTTTTAATATTGAACCTGATGCCAGCACAATAGTGAGCTGTGAACTGGCCAGCAACAGGTATGTGAACTGCACCAATCCGCTTCAAACAGGGACAGACACATTTACCGTAATAGTAACTGACAGCAACGGCGCGAGTGCACAGGACACGTTCAGTGTGACAGTGAGGGCAAACGGCACAAATGCAGCGCCTGTTATAGCCAGCATCCCTGATGCAGACATCAATCAGGGGAATGGCAACAGACGGGTAGTAAACCTCTATGACTATGTTTCAGACGACCATGACCAGGACGGCCAGCTTGTTTTCTCACCCATAACCCAAAATAATAGCTCAATTATAAATTGCTTCCTTGATTCGGGGCAGTTCATATATTGTGGCACCGCATCAACGAGCGGGGCTGGGATAAATACGCTCTCATTCACTGTCACGGACAGGAACGGGCTGTCAGGAACGGGCCAGATGAGGGTGAATGTAATTGTCCCCCAGCCAGGAAACACAGGGCCAGTGCTTTCAGTGCCTGATAGGCAGATACTGACAGGCAGCCAAAACCAGCAGGTGGCAGACCTGTGGGCTTATGAGAGCGACGACCATGACAGCGACGGGGCATTGCAATACACGATCCAAAGCCAGTCCAATACGGCAGTGGTGTTTTGTGAAATCACCCAAAACAGGCATGTTGAATGTGATACAAGAAGCAGCGGGACAGGTTCAAGCACGATTGTGGTTGAAGCAAGGGACAGCGGCGGCCTTAGCGGGACTGACCCGTTCGTTGTAACTGTCACCGATAACCCTTCAGGAGTGTGCTCTGATATTGAGCTCAGCTCCTCGGCACGCTATTATATGAGTGAAAATTCAGGCATGACAGTAGGGATCGACATAGCCAATGAGTCAGCGCAGGAATTCGAGATAACTTCAGTACAAGTGACAGACGACAGCCAGTACCTCACCATTGGCGGGGCGAACTATGGCCAGTTCATCGGCGCAGATGAGAGCGGCAGCATCGACATTGAAATTGACAGTGAAAATGTGAGCACGCAAAGGGATGCAACTGTAAATGTCAAAGTGAGGGGCCATTTCACGGGCGGGAACAGCTGCAATTTAAATGACATCACGCGCAGCTTCGCCGTGACAATATACAATGACAACGGGTCAGGCAACGGAGGCAACCCTGTATGTGATGACATCACAATTGAAACCTCAAGTTTCACGGTCAATGAGAACTCAACCGCGACAAGGACGCTGACACTTCGCAATGGGAGCGAGAGGACATTTACAGTGAACTCGCTTTCAGTAGTTGAAAACAGCAGCAGGTTGAGCGTCAGCGTGAACAGCAAGCCAGGCACGATTGCCGCTAACAACGATGCGGATGCAATCCTTCGGATACAGGCATTCAGTGTCGGCTCGACAACAACCGACGATGCCCAGATAAGTGTCGCTGGCAGGTTCAGTAACGGAGCCACGTGCAGCCTATCTTCAATCAGAAGGGATGTGCCTATTACCGTGACCAACAATGGCGGCTCCGGGAACGGCAATTCCGGAAGCGTTGAACTGAGCATTTCATCAAGCGCGCTCAGTGTCCAAAGCGGCCAGTCAATCACAACACAAGCAGTGATAAGGAACAACACTGGAAGCCGCCAGTGCTTTGATGTTACCACATCCGGCAATTCCGTTTTCTCTGTGACACCATCAAGCCAGAGCGTTTGCATCGAAAATGGAGGGAGTTCCACATTGAGCTTTGTTGTCCAAGGGGACAGTGAAGGCACATCAAGCATCACGATCAGGGCCCAATATGGCAGCACAACTATCTCCGAGAGCGTTTCGGTCAATGTAAGTTCAGGCAGCACCTTTGGGCAGCAGGCATCGCCCCAGATATCGGCATCCACAGATTCCGCAAATTCAAGGGCAATACTCCAAAATATCGGAAATGACCTGACCAATGTCGAACTTACAATGTCCGGCCTGCCTGCATCAGTGCAGGTAAAACCAGTCTACAAGGAAGTGTGGAAGAAAAACGAAAGCATTGAATTGGAGCCCCTAAATGGCAGTTTTGACGGAAATTTCAGTGCGCTGCTGCGCGTTGAATCAGACCAGGGAGTCCGCTCGATTCCACTCATAATTAATGCAGCAACAGGGCAGCAGGGCCCGAGCGGATTAGTCAGCCTCGTTACAACGCTAGGAACTGCCCTTGGACTGCTGATAGTGGTCATTTTGGCCATTATTGGCATCCTGAGCGTAGCAAGGAAATAATACAAAAAAACCGCCTCCAGCAAGGCTTTTAAAATGAGACCGGAATAATAGTATATAACAATTTCAGGTTAAGGAGTGAAAGTAAATGAGGCTGGAGGTATTATCATTTCTAGTGGCGACAGTGCTTTTTGCACCATTAGCAGCTGCAGCACTAAGCGGGGTTGACCAGGAAATTAGTATCGGGGAGAGTGCATACACATATTCATTTCGGGTTGAAAACAATTCCGATGTCACAAAACCCTTAACCGTAGACCTTCAGGCGCCGGTCAGGGTGCTGGATATTTTCGTGCCAACACAAATCAGCCCGCGCAGGAGCGAGAGGATAATATTGCGCATCTACCCCGAGCAAAGCGTTGAGGGGACTACCTACAACGGGCAGCTTTCTGTGGATTTGGGAGGGGAAGTGTCACAAAAGGCCATAATAATGCATTTCCTAAGCCAGCATGGGTGCCCTCTTGATATCGATGCCAATATTTCCGTGGATGGCACTGTACTTGCAAATGTCACAAATAAATCATACAGGCCAAAAGCAGTAAAATTCCAAAGCATACGCAATGTCCCATCCGACTGGAAACCGGCGGGCGACACGGACTTTTCCATAAGCCCTTTTGAAACGAGAACTGTCCAGCTGCATATTGAACGCGCAAGCACATTTAGCGGGAATGCAGAACTTGTGTTCAGCTGCAACGGGGCGGGCACAAGCACATTAGCACGCACCGAGTTCAATGGCGGGTTTTTTTCAGGGCTTGCAACTATCGGATATGCAGTCGCTTTGGCAGACAGGGATTTTATCGTCGACGTATTCCTCATCATCATAGCGGCAATACTGCTTATTGCATTCATCGCGCGGCTCGTCAGGATCATGAGCCTGCGCGCACAATGAGGCTGATCTACGATGGACCGTAAAAAAATGATTGCAATTGCGCTTCTCCTCATTGCTGCATTTGCCAGCGCATCGCAAGGAACCCCTGATGAAATGATACAGGGGATAACCGCAGGAGAGGTGACATTGGCACTTGGAAGGGGCGAGGTATTCCTTGAACGCGCAGAGTACATTAATGTGCCATTTGAAGTTGCTAACGGCACTCGTGAAAAGCAGTGCCTTGCCATTCAGGCAGCCATTGACAGCCCAGCAAGGCATGAAATAGGGGCGGACGTTCCAGGGGGCAGTTTCTGCTTAAATAAGGATGAAAAGATAGAACTGAGCGCCACGATATTTGCAAACCAGAACGCGCTCACAGGCAAGTATCCCGTCAGGCTGGTTTTAGGCAGCGAAGGGGGGACTATTGAGGGGACAATTACGGTCAATGTAATTGAGGGAAGGCAGCCGCTCGAGATTGCAAGGGCGGGCGATTATTACGTCTGCAGGGAGCCTTACAGGCAGGAAATACGCGTGAGGGTCGAAAACAACTCCGCATTTTTGCAAGATATCAGCCTGAGGGCTGAAAACGACATCCTGCTCCCGAAGTTCGAATTTCCCTCGGCAACCCTTGAGGGGGGCAAAAGCGAGGAAATGAACCTTGTAATAAACACTAACCAAAGGACCGCACTTGGGGATTATTCGATCAGGGCTTTTGCCTCAAGTGAAAAATATTTTGTTGAAAGGGAGATACTGATACACATCACGCAATGCGAACAGGACACATTCGACCTGACTGTCTCGCCATTGAAAAGGACATTTAAAAGAGGAGAGACAAAGGAGTATACAGTAACATTACTGAACAAAACAGACGAGAGCCAGGAGATTTCCCTCAGCTCTGTTTCAGACCTCCCAAATTCCCTNNTAAAATTTCCGTTTACGCATGGAACAACAACGAGCGCGAGGATGAGGAAGTTGAGGCAGAGGTCGCAACCCGGCACAATATCGAGATACTTGTTCAAAACAATGACTTTGATGCAAGGATATGCTCTGCATCAAGCTCACAGGTTTTTGATATCCTGCTCATAAACCGCGGCGACTTTGATGAAAAGGCAAGGCTTTCAATTGAAAACAGGAACAGCACTATACAAGCTACCCTTTCAGACACACAAATCACATTGCCAAAGCGCTCCGAGCGGCATGTTTATGTGTTCATCAACCCCTCGCTCGACACAAGGCCGGGCGATTATACAGTTAAATTTACCGCAAAAACAGGGACAGAGCAGGAAGAAAAGCTGCTCAAGTTCAGGGTAATTGAATCACCGCCTGAACCTCAGCAGGGCATACTTGAAATTACCAGTTACCCCACACAGGCGGGAATCCTGCAAGGGGAAGACAAGGAACTTTTGATCAGCGTGAAAAATCCCACGGCAGGCCCAATGGAAAATGTGACAGTGCGCATACTCGGCCTTGGAGACGGGCTGTTTGCAAGGCCAAAAACAATAGGGGTACTTGGCGCAAAGGAGAGCGCAACTGCAAGCCTGCTGCTGCACGCATCAGAAGGGGACATCAACAGGGCAGTGAATGCGATTATTGAGGCGCGGGCCACAGGATATGTTACCACAAAGCAGGTTGTGATAAATGTCGGTACCCCTGACGAAAAACCAAAACCTGCTGAACCGGTTCTAAGCGGCCTTTTCAGCCTCTTTGGCGGCGAAGGTGCGTTCTGGGGGGTTATTGCATTAATAATTGTTGCAGCAATTATTGTCTTAATCTCATTGCTCAATGGTAACAGGCCCTTGGATCCTAATATCACAGGAGGCCGGTGATGGACACGAAAATAATCTTTGCAGGAATTTTCATATTGATGGTTGCGGCATTTGCGCGCGGAGCCACACTTGAAGGGACATGCGCAAGCGAGTCGGTGCAATGCGAACTTACCCTCAAAAACATGCGGCTTTGCAATGATTCCGCCTCGGCACAGGAATATAGCTCGTATTTTTCAGGCGAAGCCGCAAAATGGTTCAATGTGATACCTGACCGCCTGACACTCCAGCCTTCGCAATGCGAGGATCTGCGCATATATTCTGTTGCCAATTGCTATGCAGACCCGGGAAAATACAGCGCCCAGCTCAATGTGCGCAACGCAAGCCTGATCAGCACAACTTGTGAGATAAACCTCAAACAAGGGCACTTTGTGAGCATTGACATCGAGCCGCAGTCACAGCAGGCCACACAGTGTGAGGAAAAAACCTACAATATCATAATTACAAACAGGACTATAGTCCCAAACCAGAACAGCGAGCGCGTTGACCTTGAAATAAGCGGCATCCCGCAGGAATGGTATACGCTTGGCCAAAAAAGGATTATTGTCGAGAAAGGCAGCCCGCAGACCGTAAAGCTCAATGTCAGGGCGCCATGCAATGCAGACCTTGGGACTTATGAATTCACGGCACGCGCAAGCCTCCCCAACCCGAATTTCTTTGCGCAAGACAAAGGGGCATATATCCTAGGGCAGGGACAGTCCGCATCGGTTTTGCTCGGCAGTTCTTTTGAGGCAGGGGTCATGAGCGCATGCATTGAAAACCCTTCAAACGGCAAGGTCACGCTGACAAACACAGGAAAGCTTGCAGATACATTCAAAGTTTCCCTTACAGGGGAAAAATTCCTTGCAATTGACACAACGCAGGCAACGCTCAATAGCGGGGAGAGCAAGACCATTAACGTCAATTTCACAAGCGCACTGAGGAAAGAGGGCACATACGATTTCACCCTGAAGGCGCTGGGCACAAATTACAATTATACTGCCGAAAAGCAGTTCAGGGTAAAGCTGCAGGACTGCTATAATATCGAAGTGCAAAAGCTTTCAGGCGAAATGAATGTATGCATGGAAGACAAGCCAGAGTATATATTCGCCCTCCACAACAACAAGAGCATGCCGGTTAACCTGCAGATAAGCCTTGGCGGAATGGATGCCCTGCTTGACAGGACGCAGGTAAATATCCAGCCCGGCCAAATCGAGCAGGTGAAAGCCACGCTTGATGTGGCAAACCTTGCAAGGCCCGCGCAGGTGTCACGCAACGACATCGCAGCAGAGCTCCTCATTGACAGCTCGGGGAGCATGGCTGAGAGCATTGACGGCAAGGCAAAAATGGAAATTTCCCGAAGCGCGATAATCAGCCTGATCAACAATATCAACCAGATCGATCTTGGGCTGCGCGTATTGGGGCAGGGGGAACTGTGCGAGGAATCGCAGCTTTTGGTTCCTATAACCGGCCTGAATATCCCGCAGGTCACTGACAATGTGGCAACACTAAGCCCTAAAGGCAAGACACCGCTTGCTCAGGCGCTTGAAGCGAGCGTTTCCGACTTCAATAGCATAGGGCAAAACAAAGGCAGATTTTTAATAGTTGTAAGCGACGGAAAGGAAACATGCAACGGGGACATAACCAAAGCGGCACAGGAAGTTGCGGCCGCAGGGATAAAAGCATACACCGTAGGCTTTGACATAGACGAGAATGGCAGGCAGGAATTGCAGGAAATATCCAACCGGACCGGCGGAAAATATTTTGATGCCAGGGATTCCGGGCAGCTCCTTTCCGTTCTTTCCCAGATATCACAAGACCTCAATATAGTGCCCGCCCAAAAAGGGACAAAAAACCTGACGCTTTCGCTAAAATCAGAAAATTTCCAGTTTGAAAAGGATTTTACCGTAGTGGTATCAGACTGTTACAATGCATCGCTCCTCGCCCCTGAAATCAATGCATGCCCAGGAATACCGGCAAAGACCACTGCAAGAATAATCAACCTTGGCTCAAAGGCACAGGATTTCACTTTGAGCTATTCGCCAAGCATTGTGAGCGGCCCGCCAAAAGCCCTTGTGAACCCTGGCGAAGAGAAGGCAATAGAATTGTCCTCGGCAGTGCCCAAGGATAAATCAATCAAGGCCTATACCCTAAATATTGCAACCAAGACAGGCATGATCTCACAGACAAGGAAGATCAACTATCTATCTAGCGCAAGCTGCTTTGGCGCAGACATTTTGCTCACAGACCCTGTGCTTGATGCACAGACATGCGAAGGCGTAAAGCAGGTGCTGTTCATTGAAAACCGCGGGGTTGTGGCACAGCAGGTCACGATAAGTGCGGACAAGCCCTATGTGCACATAGTTGACAGCACGCTCGATCTCGAGCCGGGGGAGAGGGATCAGGTGAATTACTTCGTTTCCCCGCCATTTGATTTGCCGCAGACAACATTCATTACTTTCAAGGCAAGGACAAACAATGGCTTTGAGACAAGCGCGAAAGTGAAACTGGTTGTTTTAGGCAACGAGCAGTCATTTGGCATCGGGGACACCACTGCGCCAGCAGATACAAATGCCACCACGCAGGCAGATATCAACTATACTGTGCAGGTCGAATTCCAGCTATACAATGACAGCAACAGCGTGATGCAGATAATCAGCATGAAAAGCCTTGATTATAATGCTGCCCTTTCACCCGATTCAAACACCATTGCGCCAAAGCAGGGAATAAAAGTAACGGCGCTTGTGGAACTCCCCCCTGACGTGAACGAGGGGACAATAATTATGCCCGTGATGATAGAAACTACGCGCGGGACATTCACGCGGGAAGTCAAATTTGAATATAACAAGCCTGAAGGGAGCAGGATCAATATAGGAACAGGCCTCTTTAGCCTCGGATCAATATCCACCACAATACTTGTGGCGCTGATCCTCATTGTGATTGCGCTCATAGCATACTCCACTTATAGCGCGGTGAAAAGGGACGGGGGCGCACAAAAAACACCGGGAGAGGAGAAATTAAATGAGATGGAACCCGAGCCAGAAGCGCTCAGGAAGAAGAGGAAGAAGACGAAATAGAGGAATCCGAACGCCCCATAATTACCCCGGTACTATTATAAGTCATGTAGAAGCCCGCACCAAAAAGGCATTAAAACGGTTTGCACTCATTTTTTGCTAGATGCACATGATCAGGCCGGCCGGCAGGGCCATGGAAATAAAGCACGCAACGCGCGATGTAGTGCCAATTGCAAAGGAAGTCGAAAAGTCCGGTAAAAAAGTGCTCTACCTCAACATCGGCGACCCGATGGTTTATGATTACAGGACCCCTGAGCATATATGGAAAGCAATTGAGGATAACAAGCAAAAGTCTGAAGGGTATACCGATGCCCTTGGAACCATCGGCGCAAGGTCGGCAGTTGCAGATTATGCCAAGCGGATGGGGGTTAATGGTGTCACCAGTGATGACGTAATCACTTTTGTAGGTGGGAGCGAGGCAATAATTGTATCTTTGCAGGCACTGATGGACAGGGGCGAGAACTGCCTGATCCCAAATCCGGGCTATTCAATATTTTCGGGCGAGCTCTCATTCCTTGAATGCCCGCCAAATGAATATTACCTTGACGAGGAGAATGGATGGCAGCCTGATGCCTCGCAGATAGAAAAGCAGATCAACCCAAAGACAAAAGCTATTGTTGTAATCAACCCAAACAACCCCACCGGAGCGGTTTTTTCAAAAACCACCCTTAAAAGGATCATCGATGTTGCAGGATCGCACAATATAGTGGTATTTGCAGATGAAACCTACGACCAGTTGCTATTGGATGACGACCCTTTTACGCCTATGGCATCCATTGCAAATGATGTGCCGGTGGTTTCAACAGGCAGCATTTCAAAGAACTATTTAGCACCGGGCTTTAGGGGCGGATGGATATACAGGCACGACCCTCAAGGGATACTGGGCGAATATTTTGAAGCAATAAAAAAGATCTGCAGGCTGCGCCTTTCGACAGTTGCACCGGTGCAGTTCGCAATGGAGGCGGCACTCAACGGCCCGCAGGGCCACCTTGCGCCATTGCGGGAAAAGCTGCGCCGCAGGAGGGATCTCACATTCAGGCGCCTCAATGAAATAGAGGGCCTTAGCTGCGTTAAGCCCAAAGGCGCATTCTACGCATACCCGCAAATCAATTTCCCTTTGCAATCAGACAGGGAATTCGTGATCTCGCTTGTGAGGAAAAAAGGGGTGCTATGCGTTTACGGTGAAGGCTTTGGCCAAAAGCCCGGGACACACCACTTCCGCATAGTGTTTTTGCCCCCTGAGCAGATATTGGGCGAAGCATTTGACAAAATCGAGGAATTCATAAAGGAAAACTACCTCGCAAAAAAATAATTCCAATTATTTTCCGGCGCGACCCAGCAAAAAATACATGCAGGAATTTTTAAATTCTACAAAATAATTTTTCCCTTGCTAAAAGGTTTGGCGCTGCGGCTGATTTTACGGGTAAAGTATTTAAACACTAAAGGCGTAATAGGTATTGCGTATTGGGAGTTAAGGGGGTAAGCTATACTGCATTACGGCGTTCGCGCCGGCTCTCTCATGGGGGCGCAGATCCCTGGCTTACCACCTTTCAATTTTAGGCGCTGCTTTTTTGAAAATTTCCCTGACATCACATTTAATATCCTTTAACCCAATAAAAAAATGCCCAAAATGGCGATAGCCAATATTTATAACCCTAATCAGGCACTTTTTCAATAAACCAAAGCTTGACTTTAATACAAGGCTTTTTCTAAAACAAAGGGCTTTTTCTTTTGGCCAAGCTTTTCTTTTGGGTCAGCCCAAAAGAAAAGGTTGCGGAGGTGGCAGAGCGGTCCAATGCGCCTGGCTTGAGCTGCCCTTTTCTTTCTTTAGGAAAGAAAGAAAAGTGTAAGTTGCCCAAAAGAAAGAAATTTGGGCAATGAATAAAGGGCAAGAGCGACCAGGTCTCCGAAAGGGGGCGCGAGTTCGAATCTCGTCCTCCGCGTTCATGTGGCTAAAAGCCACATAGAAGGACGTG
>DUGC01000016.1 GCA_013331625.1 Candidatus Iainarchaeum sp.
GTTGTAGAATTCCACTTTTGAAACAGTGCCGTCGCTATCTGCTGCTGTTGCATTGATTGTGATTGTCGCAAGAGCGCTGAATGCAACACCGTTTGAAGGTGTTGTTAGTATTATAGTCGGAGCTTGGTTCAATGATGGGGGTGGCGGAGCCGGACCCGAAACATATTCAAACGCGCCGATATCCCAGCCGCTGCCATAAGGCCTTGACGAACCGAAAATGTCCCTGCCCACAACGCCATTGAGGGGAATCCCCGCATTTATCGCAGGGCTGCTGCCAAGGACACGATAACCATCATCAAATGTGAAAGGCAACTTGTCAACCCCAAGCCAGTCAGCGCTGATAAACCGGGGGTCCTTATCCACGATGTCAAGTGAATTATAGATGTAATACCGCCTGCGCGGATACATCAGGTTATAATTGCCGTCAATGGTTGAATTCGCATCACCCCAATACTGGCCGTAGGCATTGTAAAAAATATTGTTTTTCACGATGCAACTTGTGCCTAAGCCAGAGGTAATCCTGTCGAACCTACAGCCGACCCCCGTGCCTGCAATATTTATGAACGTGTTATTTACCGCCATGAGATTGATAATCCCGTGCGCAGCAATGCCCCAGGAAGCACTGTCAACGAAGACATTGTTTTTGAAAGTGATATCCTCATGCGAGCGCCTTGCTACATCCCCCTCAAGCATTGCCCCCTGATGGAAAAAACCCATTACAATGTTGTTTTCAATGAGCACATTCCGGGCAATATTGCCATTATTGGCAAATGACTGGAAACCGTCAGTGTGTGAATCCAAAATTTCAGATTGCAGCGTTCCATGGAAATAATTGTTCCGAAATATTATGTTAGTGCCAAAAAAACGGGAATAGTCCGCATCCTCCCCATAACCATTTGCATCCAGCAAATCAAAGCGATAGAGCCGCTCTACCTCATTGTTTTCCACAAGCCAGTTATTGCCAGAAGCGACAATGCCCTTGTTGACTTTATACATTTTATTGCTGCCGACATAAATGTTATTCCACCCTCCAGCCTGGGACCAATTAGGGCTAATTGCCTGGCCAATAACATCAAAAAAGTAATTATCGTTTATATCGACATTGTTGCTCGAAAGCCATATTCCCCCGCCCAACCAGCCACCTTTATTGTTGGTGATATTAAATCCCACGATGCCAATGTAGTCTTTTCCGTTCGTGCTAAATCCATGAAGAACTATTGCGGCCCGCCTGTTCAAAGACCGGAACACCACCTTTCCACTTCCGGCACTGCCCGCATTTGCGACCATAACCCTCTCATTATAATTGCCATCACCCACAAGGCAAATGTCACCGGCTTTTGCAACATTTGCACATTTCTGAATCGTGAGGAATGACAGTGCTTCCGTGCCAGGATTGGTGTCGCTGGCTTGCGGATTCTGGTTGTCGACATAGTAGGTTGCCGCGCTTACTGTCGTTGTGAGCAGGAGAATTATTTCAATCAAAAAAATCTTGTTCGGTTTCATGGCTTTCGATTCTATATTGCTTTGAGCTTGTATAAAAGCGTAGCGAAGCCCAAATTGGCCGGCCTTGCGGATAAATGCTTTATGTTGAGATTACGAGTTCGCCCGCAGCGGTTTTGTACATCGCTGCGCCGCCGATGCTAGTCCTTCCCATTGAGGATGAGACATTCACGTTACCGTTCACGTTAAGGGCCCGGGTCACGCATGTTTTCATTGCTGTTCAAGCAGCCATTTCCATGCCGGAACCGTTTTTGTCGTTTGGTTTGCGCCTTCTTTTTCTTTTGTTATTATTATTGAGGCGTTTATTTTATTTTTTTTTGAGAATTTTTTTATTGCATTGAAGTCCTTTGGGTGAAGCGTGTTTGAATATTTGACTTCGATGGGTATAATTACCGGGCCTTTTTTTGAGATGAAATCTATCTCGTCTTTTTGCGGGGTTCGCCAAAAAAAATCATAGTTGCCTGCAATGCATACAGTGTTTTCAACTATTTTTGTAATGTCAGCTTCGTCATTTAGAAAGCACATGCACGGGGCAGTGATATACGCTTTTTTCGATTTTTTTTCGGAGGTAAGGAAGTTTTTGCTGTAATTGTAGATTTTTTTCACTATTTTTGCCTGCGTGAGGTAGAAGAGGTATTTCTCCGCTGTTTTTGAGCTTAGGGCGAGGTCGTTTCCGAGGTTTTCATAATTGATGAGCATTCCAGGGCTTGAATATATTGCGGTTATAAGGGCCTTGAGCTTTTCAGGATTTTCTATCGAAAACATTTGCGGGATGTCTTCAAATGCCACTTTGTTTATTATCCCTTGCAGGTATTCCCTTGCTGATTCGTCATCCTCGTTTATTATGTCGATGAAGTTTCTTTTAAGGTATGAGGCGAACTCTTTTTGTATCTGGCCGGGAAACATTTTTGGGTTGTCTGAAATCTCTTTTTTCCCCCTGAACTCCAGGAACTCCCTGAAACTGAGCACCGGAAGGTCCAAAATGAAAATCCTCCCGGCAAGGCTTTCATGGGATTTTTTGCTGATGAAAAGTGTTGAGGAGCCTGAGACAAAAAACCTGATATTTTCGTAGTTGTCATAATAAGTTTTTACCTGCTCTTGCCAATTGCCCAGCTTTTGGATTTCATCAAGAAAAATGAAGGTTTTATCCTTGCCTATATCCAAAGAGGTTGCCTGGAGATATTCCCCGATTAGCTCGTCAAGGCTTGGCTTTTGTTCATCAAAAGAAAAATACAGGATGTTTTTCCGCTCAATCCCGCTATTTATCAAATGATTTATGACCTGCTTGAGCAGTACTGTTTTTCCGGTACGCCTGACCCCTGTCAATGCAACAATTTGCTTTTTGCCCAAATAGCTTTGCAAGGTCCCAAAAAAAGCCCTTTTTTTCTCAAAAGGATAGAAAAAGCCGTTTTCCCAATGCCTGTTGAACTTCTCAAAATTAACCATACGACAATAAACACCAAAACCCTATATAAATATATCAGAAGTATAATTCCTATAAAGTTTAATAATATAGTAAATTTAGATGCAATTAAATTCATGTATTTTTCCGCGTTTTGGCAAATTCACAGGCTGAACGGCGTCCTGCAATCTATCTATGCGCCTAAAACCCCGGCACGCTGAACGCGAGCGTTCCCGAACTTTTGTCATAGGAAACTATTGCGCATTGAGTGCAAACAGCCCCGTCTTTGAGTATTTTCGGGTTCGTGAAACTGGTGTTGTAGAGCGTTATTNNGAGCAGGATGTTTTTGTTTGAATATGTGATTTTTCCGTATTGCAAAATCCCGAGTTCCAGATTCGACAGCCCATTGATATCAATGGCATTGAAGTCGGGCTTGACGTCGAATTTTGTCGCTATTGGGAGTGCACAGCCGGAAGAGTTCACGTAAGCCCTTGCGGTTATTGCGGTTTTTGGGCACCTGTCTGATGTATTTGGCACGCCATCCGAATCGTCGTCCGAAATCTGCTGGCCTGGCGTGTTCACAGTTATGCTAATTGGCGCCGATGTTGTGCTTGCACCAAAATTGTCAGTTGCTTTAGCAGTCAAATTGTATGTTCCTGCAGCAACGTTTACCCAATCGTATGAGTATGGCGCTGTCGTGTCCGTTCCTAATAATGCTACTCCGTTGAAAAATTCCACTCTTGAAACTGTCCCGTCGGCATCAGATGCATTTGCACTGANNGTATTCATACGCGCCGATGTCCCATGCGCTTCCCTGAGGCCGCAAAACCCCTTTGATGTCATCCTCCGCAGTGCCCTGCGCACCTGCACCCGAATCAATCGCAGCACTCTGCGGCATTAGGCCAAAGTTGAATGAAAAATCCGAGTTTCCTTTCCACAAATATATGTACTGGTAAGTCCCCCCCATGCGGCTGCGGAGGATATAATCAATCATCTTGTAACCGGAAATCGGCTGGTCGAATGTTATAATGAGGTTGCCGTCCACAAAGGACTTGCCTGTCACTTTCCTTTTCACGCCGTCGTTTTCATACTCGAGCATATCGCCAACGTAAATATTCGAATCGAATTTCCTGTCAAGCATGAATTCTCCTGCAGAGGGCATTCCAATGATGTCGCGTGAAGTCCCGCTCAGAACCATTGAGGGTGCATTGATGAATGCAGGGCTTTTCCCATTAAGCGCCAGTGTGGAATGGCTGCCAGTGCATGCAGTGCAGCCTGCATATATCCTCGGGATATTAATCAGCAGGTTATTCTGCTCGCTGAAATGATCTGGCCNNGCTGGCAGGCGTGTCGAGCGATATTCCCTGCCAGCGGAAATTGAAAAAAGTGTTGTTTACTATCTGTACACCGTCTATGCCCTGTACAAGGATACCTGAAACCCAGCCGTTCATGAAGACATTGTTCCTGATCACCACTCCGCCGACCGCGGGCCCCTGCTTTTGCACAAGTGCATAGGCGACCTTGATGTTCTGGCCCATATCCTCCATGATGTTGTCTTCCACAATGGCGTTCTTCAGGTTGTTATTGTAGTAATTGACCACTTCAACGCCATCCACATGGGAATAGTCCCTGCAATAGCCGTCCCATGCGCACTGCGATTCGCCTGCCGGGCAGTCACTCCTTTTTGTGCATTGGACAAAGTTGCCGCCTGCATCTTTTGACTTGTATGTGATTTCATCAAACACTGTCCCGTGCAGGTAATTGTTCCTGACAATTGCATTCTCNNCAATGTCATTGTTCTCAACTACTGTGCCTATTGTGTCCCTCTGCGATCCCTCAACCCCCTTTCCGGACCTGTATATTTTATTGTTTGCGATATATGTCCCCCTGGCGGCATCAGGGTATTTGTCGATATATACTGCCGCACCGGGAATGTCATAAAAGTAATTGTCAACTATTTCTGAATAGTCTGCGAATACTATGATCCCGTTGGATTTCCCATAATTTTTGGTGCTGAACTTGTTCGTGATATTGAACCCTTCAACTCTCACATAATTTGCATCTCGTATATAAAAGCCGAGCAAAGTAGCCTGCCTTCTCGGCTCTGCCCTGAATATAACTTTGCTGCCCGCATTTCCGGAATTTGCGCGCTTCATGCTGACCCATTCGTTGTAATCGCCCGCAAGCACGATGACGCTATCGCCTGCAGCAACGGAGTTTGCCGCCTTCTGAACAGTCCTGAATGGCTCGCTTTCAGTGCCGGGGTTTGAATCGCTTGCCTGCGGGTTCTGGTTGTCGACATAGTATGTCNNATAAAAGCGTAGCGAAGCCCAAATCGGCCGGCCTTGCGGGTAAACGCTTTATGTTGAGATTACGAGTTCGCCCGCAGCGGTCTTGTGCATCGCTGCTGATGCTGACCCTTGCGCTGAAAGGTGAAAATCGCTTCATTCGCTGCTGTTTTCAAGGAGCCATTTCCATGCCTGTTTTGCCTGTATTTTTACGCCCTCAAAGTTTATTTCCTGCGCCTGGTCAAAGGTTATTATGCTGCCCTTTTTTGTCTTCGTTTTTTCCATGGCTTCGAGCAAACCCGTTGTTTCCCTTTGCATGTTTTTTTGGCTCAACTCATAAGTGACCTGTACCGCTTCCATTTGCGCGCCATTTTTCACGATGAAGTCGCATTCTTTTTTGTCCTTGAAGTAGAATGTCTGCAATTCCCTCCTTTTGAGTTCCTGCATTACCATGGCTTCTAGCAGTTTTCCCCTGTCAGGGCTGAAATTTGATGAAAGAAAAATCTGGAATGAATTGTCTAAGAGATAAATTTTTTTCGGGTTGAGGATACGGACTTTGGCGGAGTATGAGAATTTTTGTGATGAAAAGACAAAGAATGCGTCCTCCAGATATTTGATGTAGAGAGAGATTGTTTTTTTGCTTGCCTTTATGCCTTTTTCTTTCAGGGTTTTTTCAAATGAAGTCACGGAAAAGAGGCATGAATTGTTGTCAAGAATGTTGCTTATAATTGCCTCCATGATGTCGACGCTTTTGACCTTGTACCTTTCCACTATGTCTTTGTAGAATATTGTTTCGTAGTATGATTTGACAAGCTCTTTTTTGTCATTAAAATCATTTTTTCCCGCAACGAGAGGGAAGCCACCATAAGTAAGGTATTCTTCCAAGAGCTTTAGCAAAGCCCCCCGCTTTTCGCTGAACTCCATTTTTTTGTCATATTCAAACCCCCTGAAGCGCAAAAACTCGTCAAATGAAAACGGCAGCATCAGAAGGCTCCTGTACCTCCCGCGCAGCTCTGTTGCTATCTCCCTGCCCAAAAGCCTTGATGATGAGCCGCTCACCACTATATGATATTTGCCGCTGTTATGGAGCCTTCTTACAAACCTGCTCCATTCGGGAGCCTGCTGGACCTCGTCAAAAAAAAGGTATTTGGGCTCTATCCCGGTAACTTCCCTGTGCGCCACAAACAGCTCATCAAGTTCCCTTGAAGAAATGCCAGAAAGCCTGTTGTCCTCAAAGTCAATAAAGAGTATTTCCTCCTTTTTTACTCTGACCAGGAGTTCCTGTATGGTCAAAAACATCAGTGATGTCTTGCCGACCCGTCTAGGGCCTATAATGGCATTGATTGTCTCCTTTTCCACCCTCAGTTCTGCATCCCTTTTTATAAGCTTTGGCAGCGGCTTTTCGAGCCATTCAACGACAATCTGCTTGAAAATATCAATATACATATTATTGATAACATTACACGCAATATATAAGTGTTTCCTTTAGGAAACATTTAAGTCAAAAATCGTTTTTTACAGGAAACACATAAAACAGGCTGGTTTGATGCCTGCCTTTCGGATAGTAAATATATAGGATAAGATTCCTGAAAAGCATACGATATAACTGGTCGTTCTTACTTGCCATTCAGAACCCCGGCACGCTGAACACAAGCGTTTTTGAGGCGCGGTCGTATCCTGTTATCCGGCATGAGGCGCATTCTGTCCCGTCTTTGAGTATTTTGGGGTTCGTGAAATTTGTGTTGTAGAGCGTAATTGTCGCTGCTTGGTTTAGCTGGGGCAAATTGTTTTGGTCGAGCGCGATTTTGTTTTGTGAAAT
>DUGC01000003.1 GCA_013331625.1 Candidatus Iainarchaeum sp.
AGAATCGACAATCATCTTGTCCATTCCTTTTGGCCCAAGGGTGCTCTTCACTGCATTTGCGACCGCTTTTGCAATGAGGATATTGATCCTTTGCGCATCGCGCCCCCTTGTCCTCCTCGTGCCTTCCGGCAAAAATATTACTTGCTGGTTCATGTCCTGTTGTTGTGCCATCTATTGCCACCTCCGTTTCGAAAATAGATGAAAAATAAGTAACTTGCAGTTATTTATTGCTGGATATAAAGGTATATAAATCTAGCGGTGTTTTGCTGGATATGGGTGTTGTACTTCCTTTTACTTGACTGCCGCCACTTCAAAATTAGGGATATCATAGGCGCGTTTAGCCCTGTCCAAAATGACCTTTTTTTCGATTCCTCGTATGTAAGGGCCCTGACAGCTAGTGAATCACTGTTAAAAGGGCCTGGCCTTGCGTGGGTTCCGGTGAAACTAACAATTAAACTACGCAACGAGGTATTGCTGCAAATGAGGGCAAACAGCCTCAGGCTCTGGTGGGGCTTTCAACGGGGAATTTTGGGGGCTTGAGTTTATATGCGATTATTGCTCCTGCTATTTGTTGGGCCTCGTACATCATTTGAGTTTTAGGAAAACCAGTGGTCGTGTATTTTTCAAGTTCCTTTTTGGCCTTGTTGAAGTCTTCAGGGTGCCTTTGCAAGTAGTTTTCCATTATTGCTTGTGCGTCTTCTTTTGTCCCGAAGCATAATGCGAATTCCAGTGCTTGCCCGATTCCAAAAGCGGGTATGTCATTTCTCTTTAGTTCTGAAAGTAAATTAACTGTGTCTTCAAATTTTGAAAAGTATGGAAATGCGTTTTTTGAAATGTGGCCAACAATCTGCCGTATAATTTCTTGATTTTTTTTGCCTTTTTCTCTTAAGTTCCATTCAATAAAGCCAGAATCGGTCAGCAGGTGTACAAGGCCGCCGGCTATTCCATCTCCATGTATTACATGGAGTGGTTGATTTTCCCTCCATTTTTTGATAATTGGCGAGGAAACACTGGCATGGGCAATCAGTTGTATATGTTGCGCATTGTTGTAGTGGCTGGATTGGAAACGGATGGTGTAAGTGAAAGTTTTTGATTTTTTCGTCAGCTGGTTTTTGCTTGCAAAATATTTGAAACCATCTTTAGCAAAGACAGGCGCAATTTCCAGGCAGCCATTTCTGAATGTTTTTTCCATGCACTCAATTATTATCCTGTTATTTTAACTGGGTTTGCAAAGCATTGTAACCTTCACGCCCTTGCCGTTTCCTGCATATCGCGCTCTTCCCGCAGCACCAGTATGTTGCCCCTGCCGTGCCTGAATTTTTTGAGCATCCCGCTATCCTCAAGCTCGGCCACGAGAAGGGATGTCTTGGCTTCGCTGTGCGGCAGCTTTTCGCGCAGCTCTTTTTGGGTCATCCTGCCTCCCGCATTCCTCAATATCCCGATCACCTGCGCAAGTTCCGTGTCCTCCCTGCGAAGGCCATATGGGCGGGCTTCAGCCATCCTCTCATGCAAGGCGCCTGCAGGCGCTTTTTGCTCATTTGAAGGAAATTGCAGGCCTGCTGCATTTGCTTTCCGGGGCATTTCCGCCCCGACTGTATTTTGCGTTGTGCCTCCATCTCCTGCTATCAGATGGCCTGTTTTTTTTGCAATGCGCTTTGCGCCATAAATGATTGCCGCAAAAGCGCCCAGCAGCAGGATAATTGCAAGCGTGTCAAGCAGGCCTTTGGGGATTTCAGCGCTCTGGGAAGAAGGCACATTGAACATGTTGGATTCGGGGATGGGGGTTTGGTTGCTGTCTGCCACTGGCGAGAGTATCAGGTCAAGGGTGTAGTCCCCGTCCGTGTTGATCGTGATGTTTTTTTGGGTTGCATAGCGCAGGGCATTGTTTTCGTAATAGCGCGCTGTCAGCGTGTATTTCCCGTTGGGCAGGGCAAAGGAGTATGTTCCGTTTTCCCCGACTATGGTTTGCGGGGGAATTGAAGTGATGTCAAAGACCACCCCGCCAAGCGGCCTGAGCGTGCCCCATTCATATGCGCTGCCGGATATTGTGGCTGCCTGCGCGCAGGCCGCAAAAAGTGCCAGTATAATCAGTAGGTATGCTGTCCTCATTAAGGAATTCGTCAAAAAGCCCTTAAAATCATATCTGAAGTGTTATAGCTTGCGCTAAAGTTTCAGGGCCAAAATACAGGCAGCATAAAGCTTTGATTTTTCCGTGCATGAAAGTAAAAATATAAACCACGCCATCGAAAACTAAATAGGAGGTGGGTTTAGTATGGCAAGCAAAGTTTTGCTGCAGGCAGCGGCATTGGCCCCTGTACTGCTGCTTTTCGCGGCAATATTGCCAGGTATTGCAGCAGCTGAAAAGGTTTCATCAAGTGCATCCGCATCAGTATCGGTAAATGCGGATGGTACTGGCACTAAGATGAATATCAGCACTTCAACATCTGACGGGCAGGGCGAACAGAGCAGTGAAATAATATGTGAAAATGGCGAGTGCTATGTCAGGGGCGAAGGCGCTGACAAGGCGGTTATCACCAAAAGCCCGGGAAGCGGCAATGGCACTTCGATAAGTGCAAATGTGAAAAACAGCATAAGGAGCAATGAAGATGGCACTTCAAGGGACATTTCAATAAATACGGTTTATACCACGGCACAAAATACCGTGGCGGTTGCGCTTTCCGATTTTGAACAAGCAAAGGAAAAGTTCAAGGATGCTTCCACAGGGGAAAAAAGCAGGATGCGCACTGAACTTGCGGGAAAAGCGGGAATTGCACTTGCAAGCCAGATTGATGCAATGATCTTAAAGCTCAGGGAGGCAGAGGAGTCAGGGGGCGAGGCAGGCTTTTCAGGGCTGATTTCATTCCTGCAATCGCGCAAGGAACAGATTTCAGGTGAAAATGTGGGTGAGAAAGCCCTCATTGACGCCTCAACGCAGTTGGGCGGCTTCTGGGACGCAAACAGCATGTCTGTGCGCAGGGCAATGGCAATGCTTGTGCTTGACAGGTTCGAGCTGTTTGCGGCAAAGGCCGCGAGCTTTGCAGACCGTTTTGATGGCCAGCTAGCAGCCCTCAAGGCAGAGGGCAAAGATACAGCGGAGCTTGAAGCAGGAGTAGCAAAGATACGTCAGGATGTGGAAAGATTCCGCTCCGAGAGGGCGGGTCTTTTGGAAAAGCTCAATGGCCCGAATTCCGCATCAACTGTAACCGGGGTGCTGGCAGAGAGCAAAACAGCTTTCAAAAAAATACACGGGGTTTTCAGGGAAGATGTGCGCCTCATGAGGCTGCTTGTGAGGGGCGCTGAAGACTTGCAGGAATCAGGCGAAATAAGCAGCCGGATAATTGCAGACATCCGCTCGATCACTTATGCGGATTCAAATTCATCTGCAAATGTCAATACGATCAATCTGTCCGGCAGCGGCCCTGAAGGCAACATATCGCAAAGCGGCAAAGCCCAAGGGGGTGTTGCGGGTGGATACTAAACCGTTCATGGCAGCTCTCGTTGCATCGGCACTGCTCTTTGCAGGCTGTGTTGTAAATAATCCGCCGGACAATACAGGCGACCCGAATACGGTTATAATCGACCAGAATAACACGGTTATCGACCAGAATGCCGGCCTTGATGAACTTTCGCAGGCAGTTGATGAAGCGGCAGCCGGCCTTGATGATGCAAATGCATTGATCGGGGCGGATGATGAGAGCTTCGTAAAAATAGATGATGGCACTTTCCGCTAGTGCCCTCTCTTTCTTTTTTCAAAGGGCCGGAAGTATATGGCCTATCGCTCCCAACCGCCGAAACGGTTGCTTGAATGCGCAGCCNNGCCCTGCCGGAGGCAGTGCGTCGCTCCCAACCGCCGAAACGGTTGTTTTTATCTTCAGGTGCGCGGGTTTATGTAATTTAAAAGTGCAATTATATAAGCTTCATAGCGAATTTATTTATTGACAGTGCCCTCTATATCTATCACATAGAATTTCTACATTAAAATGGATTTCTTCGACATCTCAGATATTTCCTGACTCTCAATAATTTCCTGTAACTTGGAGGAGGTCCAAAAAATGGTTGAACAAAAAACCAGATTGCCAAGACTGCTGCTCACATTGGCCGTGCTCTTGACACTGACCACAGGGCTGGTGTTTGCAGGCAGCTCGCGGGGCGCCGGTTCTGTTACTGATGTGAGCGTTGACTCTTCTGCGGCTGCTTCATCAAAAGCCGATGTGAGCGTTGACACTTCAGCTCGCGGCGGCAATGCCGGCTCTGATGTGGATGTGTCTGCAAAAACATCATCGAGCGCAACAAGCAAGGTGGATGTTGATACATCCGGCGGAAAATCCCGGACATCGGTGAGCGTCGACAACAAGGCTGCATCGTCTTCAGCTGTTGATGTTAGCGTTGATTCAAGCGCTAAGGGTGACAAAGGGAAGTGCCACTATAAATGCGGCAAGGATAAGCGCGGGAGTGTTGATACGCGAATAGACGTATCTGTTGTATCTTCTGCGCTATCAAAGGCAAGTGTTGACGTGCGCAATGCCATAGGTTCACTTTTCAGGCACTGACGCTTCCGGGCAGGTTGCAGCCTGCAGAAGGGGAGAGCATGCCTGAAGGAGGGGATTTTTCCCTATCCTTTCCTTTTTTTATAGTAATCCATGAGTATATGGCCTATCTCGGCCTGAGCCGAGATAGCTCTCNNAACCGCCCCAAACGGTTGCTTTTCATTGAAAGGTGCGGAAAATACATTCATTTTATTCTAGTTGCTATTAACAATGCCCATATCTGCTGCTTTTTCCCTTATTGCCGGAATTTTGCTATATACTATTGGGGTTTCATATATAGTCTACATAGCGAGCCTATTTATTCGAGGTATTTCCCTATATTTACGGTACCCATTTTTCTACATTAATTCAATTAATTTGATTTCAATCGGCTTAATGCATTAATTCGACTAGCATTTCAATCGACTAACAACTCAGCTTTTGTAAATAATTGATTTAGGAGGGTAAATCATGACTGAAAAGAATGTAACATTCCCCCGGCTGGTTTTCACATTGGCCGTGCTCTTGACACTGACCACAGGGCTGGTGTTTGCAGGGGGTCTCAATAACTCAAGTGCGGAAACAGCAGTGAGCGTTGACTCTGCTGCAGCTTCCGCCTCAGAACTCAATGTAAATGTGGATAGTTCCACAAATGGCGGGGACGCGGATTCATCTATAGATGTTTCTGCACAGACTGCATCTGCAGCAGCAAACAGTGTTGATGTGCAGAGCAGCGCCCAGGGAGGAAAGGATTCAGAGGCTCAGACTTCAGTGAGCGTTGATAACGCAGCTGCATCAGCAACAGAGATTGATGTAAGCGTAGATTCAAGCGTCGAGGCTGACAGGGGCAAAGGCGGCCACGGGCACTGTAATGATAAGTGCGGCAGTGATGGCGGCGATGCTGAATCAAGCATTGACGTGAGCGCGCAGCAGGCATCTGTTTCGGAGAGCAATGTCGATGTTGAGTCCTCAGCAAAGGCTGAAGGCGATGACAGGGACTGTAAGAATAAATGCAAACCTAAGTACGATGACAAAGACAATTGCAAGGACAAGTGCTATCCTAAAGACGATCACAAGGGTGGCTGTAAGGACAAGTGCGGGCGCGATGGCGGAGAAGCCGAGTCACAGACTGACGTAAGCGTCGACAATGAGGCGGCAAGCGCTTCGGAAGTCGATGTGACTGTGGAGAGCGAAGCAGAGGGCAATGATAAGGGCTGTAAGTATAAGTGCAGGCCCGAGCACGACCATAAGCACGACTGTAAGGACAAGTGCTATCCTGATCGCGACCATAAGCACGACTGTAAGGACAAGTGCGACAGGGATGGCGGAGATTCAGGGAGTGAAACCAACGTTGATGTCTCAGTTGAATCTGCAGCGGCTTCTGATGTAAGCGTCGATGCCGGCAACAGTGCAGATGCAGGCGATGGCGGGGACGCCCAATCAGAGACAAACGTGAGCGTTGAAAACGAAGTTGCGAGCTCCTCATCAGCACAGGTGACTGTGGACAATGGTGACGGCTCCAATACAGTAATCGATGTGAGCGCAAACGCAGCATGCCTTGCAAAGTCAAGCGTTGATGCATCAGCAAAGGCGAAAGGCAGCAAGGCAGAAACTGACGTGAGCGTGGATTCGCAGCTCGAATGCCAGACTGCAGTGAACGTGAGCGTCCAGACGAAGAACAGGGATGGCGGCCACGGCAGCAGGGGAAGCGATAGCAGTACAAGCGTTACTGCAGACAGCGCCTCTGTGGCAGATTCAAGCGTTGATGTGGCGGCATTCTCCCGCACGATGGCGCCTTGGAAATGGATGAGTGGCAAGTCATTCAAGAAGTTCCCGGGCTTTGGCAAGGAGAACAGCCTTCTTGCAAAGATCTGGAAATTCAATGTGTAAATAACTGGAAGCGGAAAGAAGGGTTAATGCGCCTTCAAGCGAGGCGCTTTAATCCTTTCCCTGCCCTACCTTTGAATGCCGCTTGAAATTTTGCTTGCAAAAAACAGGTTTGTGCTTGTAAGGCAGCTCTCAAAAGGCTGGACCTCTTTTGTCTATTTGTGCAAGGATGCATCAGGCCGCGAAGTTGTGGTGAAGGTTTTGCGCGAAAAGTCAAACAGGCGCGATATGGCAAGGCGCGAAACTGAAAACTTAAAAATCGCCAATTTAGCCGGGGTTGGCCCGCGATGGCTGTTTACGGATTTTGAAAACGATGCCGTTTCAATGGAATATGTTGACGGTGGCCCTTTTTCCCGCTGGCTTGAAAAAAGGCCTTCGCGCCCCGAACTGGTAAAATTCCTCAATGCGCTCTATTCACAGGCCCGTGCCCTTGACAATATAGGGCTTGACCATGGGCAGCTTGCAGGGCGCGGCTGCAACATTTTGGTGCGAAGCGGCCTGCCTGTGATAATTGATTTTGAAAAAGCGTCAACAAAACGCAAGGTGCACAATAAAAAAGTGCTGGATTCATTCCTTTTCAAAAGCCCCGGCTCGAAGGTTGTTAAGGCAGTCCGTGAGGTACTGGGAGGGGATAAAAAGAAAGGGCCATGGGCTAAAACATAGCCCGAAAATTTGAATTTTTCCAAAAAAAGGAAGTGCCCATTTTATTGAAATGCTGTTTTCTTCCTTTCACTTCACGAACTTTCGGTCGACTTCGAGTATGAGCACATCGCATGCAGCCTTGATTGATTCNNCATCTTGCCAAGCCAGATGTTCATCTCGTTTTTTACCTGCCCCTTGATCTGCTTTCCTGTGCTCAGGTGCTTTCTTAGCATGTTTACAATGGTTGCCCTCGGGAACGGGAGCCTGCTGTCATCGAGCTCCTCATCATCCTCTTCGGCAGCAATTGCCTCCTGCTGCACTGTTTCCTCTTCAGGCATTCCTTTCTGTTGCTGCTGTTCCACTTTAAGCTTCTCTTCAACCATCAAATCCCCCTAAATTCGTCTAATGAGCCATTAAAATTGCTTATATAATAGCGCCACCGTAGAGATTTTAAATGGTTGTAGGACAATTTCTTGCTTTTAATATCATTGGCTGCCGGGTTTTCCCTTCGTATCAGGGTGCTGGTTTTCTGGCCTTTTCCCACAACTTCCGGGCTTTTTTGCGCTTTTTTCCTGCAAGCTCAAGCATTGCAATGCCGGTTTCATCCAGATCATGGAACTTTTGTTCGGGAAATGATTTTATATACCCCCGCGCCCTGTATTCAAGCCCTTCTGCACTCCGGATCAGCCTATCTGCCCTTGCAGCCCTCCAGCCTGCAACTTTTTCTTTTATTTTGTGAAAAAAACGCTTTATCATGTAATTACGACACTTTTCCCTAATATAATCCTTGCTTGATTAGAAAGGTTTTTTACGCCCTTTACACAATTTTATTACGTGGGGGAAGAAAACAGCTTGGGCCTTGTGCAGGTGTACTGGGGCAAGGGTAAGGGAAAAACCACTGCCGCATTAGGCCTTTGCCTGCGGGCGCTTGGCAGGGGCAAAAAAGTCCATTTGGTGCAGTTCCTCAAGGGCGGAATTGAAGGGAAAAGCGAATTTGAGGAGTATGGGGAACTGAAATCACTTAAAAAATTCAGGGATTTTTCCCTCAAAAGGTTTGGCATAAAAGAGTGGGTTGTGGGAAAACCCTCTTCAGGGCATATAGCGCAAGGGGCCCAAGCGCTTGGGTATTCGTTCAAGGCTGCGGCAGGCGGCAAATATGATTTGCTTATAATTGATGAAATTTTATATGCTGTTCAGCTGGGTGTCATTGGCGAGCAGGGTGTTCTGGGCCTGATTGCCGCCAAAGCGCCCCACACAGAGCTCGTCCTCACAGGCTCGCACAAACCGTTTAAAAAAATTTTTGAAAAAGCCGGTTTAATCACCGAGATGAAAAAGCACAAGCACCCCTACGACAAAGGCATAGGGGCGCGCGAGGGAATAGAATTCTAGCGCTACTTTCAACTCACTCCTGTTCAAAGAGCTCTTCGGCATGCTTTTTCCCGAGTGCCTTTGTTATCCTGAATGCAAGGGCGAGGGAAGGGTTGTATTTTCCCTGCTCAAGCGATATTATGGTCTGGCGCGTCACGTCGACTTTTGCAGCGAGCTCTTCTTGCGTCATCCCGAGCGCTTTCCTTGCTTCCTGTATACCTGTTTTCATCAGTTCTTCCTCTCAAGGCAGATGTTTGTGGCCATTTTGATTATCATCGCGCCAAACAGGGCTGCAATGATGAACGGGTCGACTGCAAACATTCCCCTTACTGCGCTAGATGCCGCCTGGTAGGCAATGCCGATGGCCAATACAAGCACCATGAACCATGCCGCGTTCCTTTCCGCAATGGCCTCGTGCATTGTTTCCCTCTCATCTTTTTTAAGCCTTGCCATGATGTCTAGCGTATCAAGGACAAATATCAACGCCCAGATCCCGATCGCGGCGATCCTTATCTCGCCCGGCCCGCGATAGAGCCAGTTGAATGCAAACACAGGCACAACCATCACTGCAAGGTATGCCCATCCCTGCCATGTCTTCGGGGTCAGGCCCCAGCCTGTATATTTCCTGCTCTGGAACCAATCAGGCTTTCCCAGCATTCCTAAAACCTCCATGATGTAAAAAATACTTTACCTCTGTAATGTAAGGTTCTTTTGACATTAATAAATGTGGCGGTTTGGCCAATTTTGGGAAAATCAGGGAAAAGCATGCTTTGGTAAATAACCCGGTATTTTGCATGGGCCATTTG
>DUGC01000092.1 GCA_013331625.1 Candidatus Iainarchaeum sp.
CGGCCCATAAAACATCCACTAAGAACAGAGTTTAAGAACAAATAAAAAGGTTGCCCTTAAGGGCGGCTTTGCCCCTAACCAGAATTCTGCGCTTAAATTATTTTTTATGGCCCTTTATTCACCTTTTTTGGAGAATTTTTTACACAAGGGCCCTTGCGGCATTTAAGGCTGTTTTGCGAAAAAACCAGAATGGAACTATTAAAAAATTCAGTTCGCGGCCTTGCCAATGAGGAACTTGTCTATTTCGTTCGCGAGCGCCTTCAATTCTATTATGGAAAGGTCCGAGGATGCCTTCACGATGTAGAGCTTGCGGTTGCAGGGAAAGAGCATGTGCCACGAGTTCGTGCTAGGCGAGCGGATCATCACTGTTTCGCTCTTGGGGAGCTCTGATTNNGAGCGCACGTAGTTGTAGAGCGCCGCCCCCGAAACAGCGCTTGCAACGGAGTTGCCGTTTGTTGAAGCTATGGCGCTGCCATTTAGGCTTGCGACAACAATGTCGTCCACAAGGTGCTTTCGCTTGAGCACATTGAGGAACTGCTTCACATCAGCAGTGCTCGTGTCGAACTCGAATTTTCCAAGGTAATCCTCAAACATGCGCAGATGGGAAGCCGGCACGCTCGTGTCATCTATGTCAAGCAGCCTTTCTGCAACCCTTTTGAGGAACTTCCTCGCACCCTTAAACATTTTCATTCACCAAGGCCTGTAAGGCCGAGCTTTTTGAAAAGCTCACTTTTTGACTCATCCTTTTTCACAAGTTCTTTGAGCGTGCTTTTTGCAAGCTCAGCAGAGTAAATGCGCGGAATCATCCGGCCAACATCGCTTTTGCCGACAACCTTGAGCAGCTTGCTCTTGTCATTGAAAGCCGTCACAAGGTCCACCTGCTGGTTTGTGAGCGAAACAATATCGGCTACAACGTATTCAGCCGCAAAAGAATTAAAAACGTGCGGCATCGCACCATCACCCATTACGGTCAGGCCGTGCTGGTCATAATCATAAAGTGCCGCAACCATGCCGCCATCCTTGAAGATGAGCACCCCTTCCTCAACGCCGTCATAGCCATCAATAGTTGCAACAATATATCCTGAAAAGCCCTTGTCATAAAAGCCCTCAAGCAGCCTGCGCAGGTCCATCTCGCGAAGGTTGAGCCCGCGGCTGATCACTTCACCCACCGGAAGGTTCATGCAAGCACCCCGACACCAAGGCCCCTTTCAAACATAATATCCAGATATAATGTACTTCCCCCTCTTTAAATCTTTACAAGGCGCCAAAACACAAAACAGGAGCCACATTTATATTTCCCGCAATCTATAAATGTAAAATGGGAATATTGCCGAACTGGCTGAAAAGGGCTGTTAAAGGCAGAAACAAGCAGCCGGTATTGCGTGACTATTCACAAAAAGAGATACTCAGGAACTGCCGCAAATTCGGGTGGCCTGCAACGGGCATGAGGCTTCGCGAACTCAGGGTAACGCCCCAGCAGCTTGCCCGTATGGGCTTTTCTTATCGTGACATGCGCATTTTAGGTTACACAGAAGAGCAAATAAAAAGCTCACTCCCTGAATACGGCCAACCATCGGTGAAATCCAGGGTGGCAAGAATGAACCCCAATGCCCGCCCAACACCGCAATCGCCACGGCAACCCCCACAATAAATATTTAAACACAACCAAATGCACAGTTTTAGGTGGATATTTTATGGCAGACGGTGAAAAAAGATTCCAGAACCTAGGCACGCTAAAGCCCGGCTCATATGTATTAGTAGACGGCGAGCCATGCCAGGTGAAGGCAATAGACAAGTCAAAGCCCGGCAAGCACGGGGCGGCAAAGGCAAGGATCAGCGCATTCGGCATCTTTACAGACCAGAAGAGGAACCTTATGAAGGCAACAGACTACGAAGCCGAAGTGCCGATCATAGACAAAGGCACAGGGCAGGTCGTTGCGGTGATGGGGAACATGATCCAGATCATGGACACGGGCGATTACAAGACATATGATGTCGAAAAGCCCAAGGATGTGCAGGGAATTGCAGGCGGGATAGAGGTCGAGTACATCAAGTGGGGAGACCTTGTCCGCATAACGCGCAAGAAAGGCGACTCGAAGTGAAATTTAGGAATGGGGGGCTTCCCCAGTTTTACCTTTTTTAAACTGCTGAAATTTCCATTAAATTTTTTGAACTCATTTTTTTGCAGTCTCGATTTTTTTGAACAGTATCTCCCTGGGCCCGAGCCTGTGGCCTGCAGGAAGCATATTGAATTTTGCGCCTTCAAGGGTTTTTGGCAGCGCAACCCCAAGCTGCCTTGCGATGCGCCAGCTCGTATCAGGAAGGAAGGGCTGGAGCAGCACCGCAATTACGGCAACCGAATCAAGCACGGAGTAGAGCACTTCCCCGCACTCCTTGCCCTCAAGCTTCCACGGCCCCTTGTCATTTACATACTTGTTGCACGCGGAAATAAAGGAGAAAATCTCCGTGAGGGCGTTGTGCGCCTCAAGGGAATCCATATACCTTGAAATTTTTGGCAAATCAAGCTTTGATGCAAGCGCGTTATCCGTCTTTGCATCCGGAACTGTTGAGCCGAGCTTTTTTTCCGCCAAAGAGAGCGCCCGGTTCACTAAGTTCCCGAGCTCATTTGCAAGCTCGTTGTTGTGGCGCTCGATGAGCCCGTCAATCGAAAAGTTGCCGTCCTCGCCGAGGGGGATCTCGCGCAGAAGATAATAGCGCACCGCATCGGTGCCGTAAGTATCGGAGAGCGCAATCGGGTCGATTGTCGTCCCTGTGCTCTTTGACAGCTTCTCGCCGCCTGCGGTATTTATGAAGCCGTGCACGAAGACTTTTCTGGGCGGCTCGATCCCTGCAGAAAAAAGCATTGCGGGGAAAATTACGGAATGAAACCAGAGGATATCCTTGCCAATGACATGAATATCAGCGGGCCAGAATTTCCTGAATTTTTCTCCGGGGTAATCGATCCCTGAAATGTAATTCAGGAGGGCATCAAACCAGACATAAATCACATGCTTTGGGTCGCCCTTTAGCGGTATTCCCCAGCCAAAGCTAGTGCGCGAAACGCTCAGGTCCTTTAGGCCCTCATTCACGCGATTGAGTATCTCCTGCCTTTTCCTCCTTGGCCAGATGAAATCGGGATTTTCACTGAAATATTCAAGCAGGCGCTTTTGGTATTTTGACATCGCGAAAAAATAGCTCTCCTCCTTCACCTTCTCCAAAGGGCGCTTGTGGACCGGGCACAGGCCGTCCGCTAATTCTTTTTCAGTATAGAACGCCTCACAGCCGGTGCAGTAAAGCCCCTCATATGTGCCGAGATAGATGTCGCCGTTTTTCTGGACCTTCTCGAAAATGTCCCGGCATATTTTCATGTGCGCAGGCTCGCTTGTGCGGATGAACCTGTCATAGGAGATGTTCCAGCGCCCGCACAATTTTTTGAATGATCCGACCTGGCCGTCAACGAATTCCTGCGGTGCAATTCCTTCTTTTAGCGCGGCCTGCTCGATTTTTTTCCCGTGCTCATCTGTGCCCGTGAGGAAAAAAACATCATCACCGCAAAGGCGGTGCCAGCGCGAAATGCAGTCAGCGACGGTTTTCTCATACGCGTGCCCTAAATGGGGGGATGAATTTGGGTAATCTATTGCAGTGGTGATGAAAAACTTTGCATTTTTGGCGCTTGGCTTTGCGCCCTTCAGCGCAGTCTTGGGCTTTTTCACAGCGCCCTTGGACTTCTTAATGGCTTTCTTGGCCGATTTCCCCTTTTCCATATACTACGCAATCAGTGAAATTTAATTTAAATGGAACTGGAAGAATAAAGAGGGCATGGAAGGGATATTTTGGGGGTTTTTAGATCGGGGAACTTGCAGGAAAATTGCCGGTTTTAGCCCTCAATCCCGCATTTCCCTGCCGAAAACCTTTAATTCGGGTAGGCTGTTATAATATGGGGTTACATGATTCTGAAAAACCGGATAATAGCTGCGATAATAATCCTGATTGCGCTCCTTGGCGCCACACTCCTGCTAACAACTGGACAGAAAGCGACAGAAACATACCAGATTCCCTACGGGAATTTCCAACTGACAAAAACTGTCGAGCTTGCAAACGGCATCCGCACCGAAACAATAACCGTTCCGCAGGGGATGGAAGCGGACATCATCATGGTTGTCCCGAAAGAGATCGCACAGAGCGCGGGCGAGCTCGAATTCAGCTATGACGGGCAGATGCAGATCCTCAAAGACGACCCGGTCATAAAGTTCACACGCAGCGAGGAAAAAGGCAAAAAGGAAATTAAGGTTAAAACGAAAAGAGCCCAGAGCCCCAAAGGCGAATCATCAGGCTTATTCAGTACGCCCGATATCAGGGCCGAGCCACAGACAATGGTGGTTGCAGTCCCCGCACAAATGAACGAGGCCGTGAAATCCGAGATAGCAGACATCGTTGCTGAAACGCAGGATGCGCTTGGCACTTCCTCAAATGCAGGCAACTTCCAGGCCATAGCCCAAAAGCAAATTGAAGCTGAAAAAGTGTTTGCGCAGGAATTGTCAGCAAACCCGCAGGTAGCGCAATATTACGCAAATAAAATAACAAATGCACAGGGCCAGAATGAACCGGCACAATCAGCTGCAATAAGGGCAATGGAGATCGCCCTTAGCGCAAAGCTTTCAGCCGAGAAGGGGCAGGAAATAATTGCCAACAACGCGGCACAGGATTTTGCAGGGGATGACTTGCCTGCCATGATCAGCGCATCACTTGGGCAGGGTGAAATTTCCACAGACGGCAGCACGGTACTTTGGCTGCAGCTGCCCGAACCTGAAAAAAAGGGAGCCAAGGCCTTCCGCCCGATTGTCGGGCTGTTTTCAAAAAAATACATCAAGCCATCGGACTTATTTGTTGCAATCATGAGCATTGAGGAAATGAATGCATACCTTGACGGCAGGCCTTTTGAGGCAAAGAAAAAAGTTTTTGCAAAAGAGAAAGTCCCCGTCGGCGGCAATGCCGCCCTTGAAATATCCGCAAAAGACCTCGGACTGAGAGAAGGGCAATACTATATTGTAATGCCCCGCAAGGACAAGCCCGCGGCCCTCAACAGGTTCGCATTTGAAGGCAGGTCGGCACAGGGAATTCCGCTCAGCGTGACTTCGCAAAAAGGCGGCAGGCCTGAAGTGGAAGCGGTTAAAGTTCTGGTGCAAAGCGAGGACCTCATGTACGGCGACCCATACAAGAACGTAATGGGTGAAGATGGAAAACCGGCAGAGGGGTTTGCTGGCAGGCCCGTAATCTATGCAGACCAGAACATTGAGATTAATATCACCCCTGAAAAGGAACTCGACGGCATCATTGTCACGGCAATACTGGAAGAGGAAAAAGAGCCTGAAAAGCGGCCTGAAGGGGAAGAGCAGCCCGATGCACAAAAGCAGCCTGCAGAAGGGGAAAAGACCGATGCCCGGATAATGGAGGAGGGCAGAAGGGAGCTTGGGAACATCTTGAAAAAAACAGGCGAAATCATCGGAAAAGTACAAGTATTCACCAATCTTGACAAGCTCATGCCATACCTGGCATACGGCGAGAACAAGGTAAAGCTCAAGGTGCAGTCAACCAAGCGCCCCTTAAAGCTTGAATTCAGGCAGGATGCAGGGGAGGAAAAGGAGCAGGATGAGATCACAATCACGGTTATCAAGCCAGAACCCTGGCCTGAAGATATCGAAGTAGGCGTTACGGATGTGAATCCGTCGGCAACTGAAATTATTCCGCTCCCTGAAGATTTCATCAGGGCAAAGATCAGGGAACAAAACCCCGCGCTTTCCACAGGAGCGCTCCCAACACCCACAGTAGAGCTGTACTTTAAGGGCACGCAGCTGCCGGTGCCTGCAACGAGCCCCTACTACATCCCGCTCACAATAGCGGAAAAGGACAAAAAAAGGGAAATTGAAATCAGAATCGCGGATGCGAAAAAGATGTTTGCAAATGTGCAGGCTCCCGCAAAGACGGAGTATGATATCAGGTTCTTTTACGGGATCGGCACAGGCGAATACCAGATAACAAGCCTTACAGTAAGCTATAACGAGCCGGGAATAATTGCCAGCCAGCCCGGATTTGGGGAAGCTGCAGGAAAAATCTCCAAAATGACCGGATGGGAATACATGATTGCCGACACATCCGATGCGCAGGATGCAGGCGAAAACATCAGGAAGCAGATTGTTGCCAAAATTTCGGGAAAAGACATCAAATACCTTCTCTTTGTAGAGGACAGCAAGAAAGGGCTGCCCCTTGGCGCGCCCACGCGCGAAGGGCTTGTTGATGCGGACCGGGACATATTCCTTAGCGCAGGGACAATCTCAGCCCCAACAAACAAAGAGGCTGTTGGAATAATGAAGAACGATCTTGCAGGCCTGCCCGCAATCATTGTTTCATTCACGGATATGGAGAGCGCAATTTATGCTGACAGCCCTGCCTTTCAAGAGGAGATAGGAATAGGCACATATATTGAGGTGCAAGAGGGGATTTGGGCAAGAGTGCCGATGAGGGAAAAGATGGTAAGTGATGAAGCAAAAAGAAAGGAGCTGGATAACGAATTTGCGAGCAGCGGGCAGTATGACGAAACAACCCCCGGCAGGAAAACCCCGATAGCAATCATCACGGAAAACGGCATGCTGACACTTTATTTCAATGACCCGCAGCAGGGATGGAAGACCGACCCTCTCCCGCAATTCAAGGAGGCAGTTACTGTTACTGACACGCGGGCAAGGGAAAGGCTTGATGAAATTTTTGAGCAAAGGCTCAAAGAGGCCGGAAAGGATGATGGCAAGCTGCTAGCGTTAGCATATTTCAACCCTGCCGACACTTCAGGCAAACCTATGCGCCAGCTCCTCATAACTGAAGTGGAAACGCTGGCCAGTGCACAAATACAAAATAAAGCAGGCGAAAACAGGTTAAAGCGCCTTGGAAAAATCGAATCCTTTGCATTCTCACACACCAGCCCCAAACTCGCAATCCCTGCAGATGGCAAGGAGCCGGAACTTGGAGCAGATTCAGCCCTTGTGGTTGCCAATGCAACCGTGGAAAATTTTACAAGGCTTGCGGCAAAGGCAGGGATAATTGAAATTGATGCAAAAGTATGCCCTCCCGGATTCAAAGAGATCCTCACGGGAGGAATGAAGGGAAAAGTGAAGGCCGTGGTTTTCGACGGCGCAGGATGCCTTGGGGGGGAAAAGCCAGACATGGAAAATTTCCCCGCCTTTTTTGAGTGCACCAAGGGGTGCGGGTCCGCATTGCTATCATACCTGAACATAAGGCCGGGCCATTCAATCGGCGAAGCTGCAAGGGGGGTTATGATTGCAAATGCATCTGCAGGGCTGCCTGTGAGCGAATTTGCACTCTATGGAAATCCTGCACTGGTGATTCCAAACCTGAAGGCACCTTCAAGCGAATACACGGGCACGGGGCTGGCGGTAAAGAAAGTAAGGGCAACAGACCTCCTCAATTTCAGCGCGGCAAATGAAGGCCCTGCCGCATGCATTGCGGAAATGAACAAGCGCAATGAGGCAGCACTGGATAAATGGGTAATTATAGGATTAAAGGGGGAAGATAAAAGCGCAGTCACAAATACCCAGGGGTTCAGGATAAATGACTCCACCCCCACAAAATTTTCAGCAGGCAGCCCGAAAGAAGCGGATGAATTCGGCCTCTTCAAGATAGTTGGGGATGGCCAGGAGCTTGAATCACCTCTCATAAAACAGGGGAATGCATATCTCGCAACACTGCCATTGCAACTTTTTTCAGAAAGCGCAAATAAATCAGATACCGCGCAGCTGGAATTTGAAATTGATGCGCAGAAGAATACAGTAACCATGGTCAGCCCAAGCACTGAGCTGGAGAAAATTGAAAATATCCTTGCGCAGAAATGCTTCTACCCTTCGCAGGCAACGCTGATAAAGCTCTCAAAGGATGGCAGCTATATATACAACGGAAGCAGGATCATTGCTGCCGGCGGGGAGAACATGCTTGACTTTTCAAAGGCCAAGAAGGCAGTATTCGAAATTTCCGGCAAAAAAATGGAAACTGCAGTGAGTGCCGGCAACGCGAAAAAACTTGGCATTGCACTCAGCCCTTCAGTGAAGAATTTCCTCTATGAGAACGGGGCAATAGAGAGCGGCTATACTGTCACGCTGCAAAGCTGAAAAACAACAGTTCGGGGCTGTTGCAACGGATTTGAGGGCAAGAAAGATGAGGCAATAATTCATTTGCCAAATCCGTTGCGGGTGCGCAGGTTACATGGCAGGATAGAACCCTGCTATGCCCCGCAAACCAATGGTTTGCAAGGCCTCAACTTGAGCCGGGATATGCCATATACTTTTGATTACTATAAAAAAAGGCAATTCACAAAACCCAAATTTTACCGTGCGGATGATCCGGAAGTTAGGTTTCCTTAGTGAAACACCCGAAGGGGGTTGGAAAATAAATTAAATGCCATTAATTAGGTTAAGGCCGTAATTGGTAGAGAATACGAATTCTCCTACATACGCGCAGCGGCAATGAGGTTTAGATGGGGTTTTAAACCTCGCGAGCCAGTTTTAGGTGGGGATATGATGGCTGAAAATTCGCCCGGGCAGCGTGAGGACAACCCTTTTGTGGAAAAATTCAGGGAATTTCTCGAAGAGAGATATAAAAAGGAAATCGAGAGGCTCTCAAATGAATACCCCGCAAAGCGCAGCATATTTGTCGATTTCCGCGAGCTTGAGCACTACGATACAGAGCTTGCAGACGAGCTTTTGGCAAATTCTGACACCTGCATCGATGCGGCCCATCAGGCAATAAAAGAGATCGAAATCCCGCTCCTTGACATAGGGCAGGAAGGCTTCGCGCCGCACATACGCATCTTCAACCTGCCAATTGACAGGCAGCCAAAGCTAAAGGACATCAGCGCAAGCCACATCGGAAAGATCATCAGCGTCGAAGGCGTTGTAAGGCAGGTCACTGATGTCTTGCCAAAGCTAAAGTTCGCGAGCTGGAAATGCACGCGCTGCGAGGCAAACTACAAAGTGCCCCAGACAAAGAGCATCCCGAAAATGCCCACATTCTGTTCAGAGTGCAAGAACAGGGTTTTTGTTCTGGAGGAGGAATCAAGCGAATTTGAGGATTACCAGAAAATTCAGGTGCAAGAGCCCCTTGAGCTTTTGAAGGGAAGCGAGCAGGCGACGAACCTTGACATTTACGTAAGCGATGACCTTGTGAACAGGATCAGCCCGGGCGATCGCACAAGGATAACAGGCATAGTGCGCCTCATGCCCCCCAAGGAAAAGAAAGTGGTGTATGGCAGGTACCTTGAGGCGCTGCACCTTGAGGAGACTGCAAGGGAATTTGAGGAAGTCGAGATTAACCCTGATGAGGAAGAGGAAATAAAAAAGCTTGCCGCACGCGATGACATTTATGACCTGCTCATACAAAGCATAGCCCCGCATATTTACGGCCATGAAGTGATGAAGGAATCAATCGCGCTCCAGCTTTTTGGGGGCGTGAAAAAGAACCTGCCAAACGACCAGCATGTGAGGGGGAATATCCACGTGCTGTTGGTAGGCGATCCGGGAATGGCCAAGTGCGTTTCAGGAGACACGAGGATGCTCATGAGCGACGGCACTTTATGCAGGATGGATGAATTTGCCGCAAAACACCTTGATGAAAATACAGCCACAAAGCTCGATGACGGTTTTTACTCTGATGCTGATGCAACAATCCCGGTGATGGACGGGAACGGGAAAATCAGGGATGGAAAAGTTATAAGGGTCTTCAAGAGGAAACCCACTGAAATGTTCGAAATCATGACATGGAGCGGCAGGAAAGTCAAAGTGACGCACACACACCCGCTCTTTGTATGCTCGGAAGGAAAAATAAAGGCAATCAAGGCAATGAACCTGGCCACAACTGATTTCGTGGCCGTTCCACGGAAACTACAGCTTAAAGGCAGGATGCAAAAGCTCGAAATGCCATGCACCGGAAAAACCAACGCGGCCCACATCACTGTGCCGCAATACCTGAATGCTGAAGTGGCAAGGTTCATGGGGTACTTTTGCGCAGAAGGATACAGTGAAAAGACCAGGTCAACAATTGGACTGAGATTCACTAACTCCGACAAGGAAGCGCTAGATGATTTCACGCGCATTTCAGTAAGGGAATTCGGCATCACACCCCATAGCAGAAATGGCAATAATTGCACAGAAGTTCGGGTCAGCGGAGTAGAACTTGGGGGCCTATTGAAAAAAAACGCGCCGGGAATACTTGAAAGGCCGGCAGGCAGGCACATACCGCAAAAAATACTATCAAGCACTCTTGAGGTCAAAAGGGAATTTTTACGCGGTTATTATGAAGGTGAAGGCCATGTCAGGAGAGATATACGGATGGTCGAGCTCTGCACCGCGAGCCCCCTTCTCGCGCAACAACTCAGGCAGATGCTCCTGGAATTCGGCATTGTGAGCACCTGCAAGGAAGTGGACAACTGCGCAACGAACGGCAGCAGGGCCTACCGCAAGTATTACCGGACAAGGATCGGGGGAAAGTTCGCGATAAGATTCGCAAAAGAAATCGGCTTCATAACGGAGCGCAAGAAGGCCGCACTTGCAAAATGCACACTCAACGGCAAAAATATCAACACCAATAACGATATAGTGCCAAATATTGGCAAGGAGCTCAAAAAAGCGAGGGAACTGCTGGGCCTAAGCCAGTTCAAAATGGGCATTGCGCGCACCACTTACCAGCACTTTGAAAGGGGTGACCGGAACCCTAGCAGGGAAGCGCTGCAAAAAATTGCGATTACCCTCATCGGCGAACTTGAGCTCAGCAATTCATATGATAAGGAGTTGCAGGAGAAAGTCCTCAACATCCACAAGCATGCATTTTCTGAAATATTTTGGGACAGGATAAAAAAGGCGGAAAAAATCGAAAACGAAGAATGGATTTATGATGTTGAGGTTGAGCAGTTCCATAACTTCATTTCAAACGGAGTGATATCACATAACTCCCAGATTCTCAAAGCAACCGATGCAATAGCGCCCAAATCGATTTATGTCGCCGGAAAAACATCCACAGGAGCGGGGCTTAGCGCCACTGCGGTAAAGGATGAGTTCGGCGAAGGCGGCTGGACTCTCAAGGCAGGGGCGCTTGTGCTCGCTTCGGGCGGAATGGCGATGGTCGATGAATTCGACAAGATGGAAAAAGATGACCGGAGCGCAATGCATGAGGCCATGGAGCAGCAGCAGATAAGCGTTGCGAAGGCGGGGATAGTTACAAAATTCAAGTGTGACACATCAATACTAGCTGCCGCAAACCCCAAGTACTCGCGCTTCGACCCCTACCAGCCATTCATAGAGCAGATTGACCTTCCTGCTTCACTCATAAGCAGGTTCGACCTGTTCTTCATGATAAAGGATGTGCTTGACAGGAAGAAGGACCTGGAAATCGCGGGGCACATACTCAAGAGCCACAAGGCAGGGGAGATGATGCTCCAGCGCATGAAGCAGGGCATAAGCAAGAAGGATGAGGAGCTTGAGGAGATCACCGAGCTCATAACCCCCAAGATTTCAGGCGAGATACTCAAGAAGTACATTTCGTACGCGAGGCAAAACATTTTCCCGGTCCTCGAGAACGACTCGATGCAGGAAATCTCGGATTTCTATATAGCTCTCAGGGACCAGGGAAGGAAAGAGGGGGCTTACAGCGCGACCCACAGGCAACTCGAGGGAATGATAAGGCTCTCCGAGGCATCCGCGAGAGTGAGGCTTAGCAACAAGGTTGAGAGGCGCGACGTTGAAAGAGCCATAAGGCTAATTCGCACTTCGCTCGAGGACATGGTAACCGATCCGGAGACAGGCAAGATTGACATCGACATAATCACCTCAGGGCAAACCCATACAATGCTCTCGAACCTAAAGAAAATCCTTGGAATAATAAGGGAAAAGGCACAGGAATTTGACATCGTTCCGATGGAGGAAGTCATCAGCGAGGCAAAGACAATGGGCATTGACGCGGAAAAAGTTAGGGAGCTGATTGCAAAGCTGCAGAAGTCTGGGGACATCTACTACCCGAAACACGGGTTCGTGAAGCCGGCGTGAAGGGAAGTAACACTACTCAAGCAATTAAAAACCCTTTTTCCCCGAATCCTCTTTATGGGAGTCAAGGAGAATTACGCGAAGCTGAAGAAAGAGGTTGCGCAAACATGTGAGAAAGTCAGGCGCAAGCCGGGAGAAATAACGATTGTAGGGGTCACAAAGAACCAGCCCATCCAAAAAATAAGGGAAGCCGTGGTAGCGGGAATCGATGACATTGGGGAGAGCAGGGCGCAGGAGCTCGAGGAAAAATACCCTGATTTGAAAGAGCTTGGCGCGGAAATACACTTCATCGGCCACCTCCAGTCGAACAAGGTGAAGAGCGTCGTTCGAATAGCGGATTACATCCACTCGGTAGACTCCCTCGAACTGTTGAGGAAAATCCATTACGCCGCGCTCGATCTTGACAAGGAGCAGAACATCTTCCTTCAGGTGAACACCTCCGGCGAGAGGCAGAAACACGGGATGGCTCATAGCGAGGTTGAGGACCTGCTGACCACGATGAAGAACTTGCCTTACGGGAACGTGAAGTTCACCGGGCTGATGACCATCGCCCCCCTAACGGAAGACAAGGAAGCGATAAGGAAATGTTTTCAGGAGCTGCATGACATCAAGGAGCACCTAAGCCTCCATCATCTCTCGATGGGCATGAGCAACGATTTCAGGATAGCGATAGAGGAAGGGAGCACCGTGCTGCGCATCGGAACGCGGCTGTTCGAGTGACAAAAACCTAATTAAACAGGTAACTACCAATTCTTTCCATGAACAGGGGGCTTCTCGCACAGCTCGTGATTCTCTTCATCATAACGCAGGCGATGGGCCTTGCTGTCGGGGATTTCCTAATAAACGAGCAGATAAGGACAAGCATAGTGAATGATGACCCTGAGTCGGTTGACAACAGCCTCGGCCTCATAGCGTGGGTGCTCGTGTTCACTGCCATGCTAATTTTAGTTATAAGGTTCGCGCCCGAGTGGCTGCTCACTATAATACTCAAGGGCATTGAGAGTCTGACTGTTTTCGGCACCAGCATAATTGTGCTTTTGCCAACGAAGCTCGCGGACGAGATAATCCTGGGAGCGGCAGCGCTCTCCGTTGCAGTCAGAATAATTTTCTCGAAAAACATTTGGCTCAGGAACGCTTCGAGCGTGGTCGCGGCGGCAGGCGCGGGCGCACTGATAGGCGCGTCCCTTGGGGTCGTTGCTGTGTTCGTGTTCATTGTGTTGCTCGCCATTTACGATTTCATCGCGGTGTTCAAGACAAAGCACATGGTGCAACTTGCAAAGACAGTGACATCGAAAAACCTGAGCTTTACATATGCGCTGCCCACACCAAGCCACCAGTTCGAGCTTGGCACAGGGGATTTGGTGATGCCGCTTGTTTTCGCGTCGAGCGTGCTTGCCGCCATGCAGCCCGTGCATCAGTTCCCCTACAGCATAATCCCGAGCATTGCAGTGCTTGCGGCATCATATGTCGGACTTGTACTCACACTTGATTATGTTTCGAAGAGGGAAGGGACTGCCTTGCCTGCGCTTCCGCCCCAGACAATCCTGATGCTGCTCACATTCGGGGCACTGAAGCTGATTGGTTTCTGAATTGCTGGGCGTGGCTGCCGCAGTGATTCTGCTGCAACGCTGCGCCTGCTGCATGGAATGATTTCAAAAACCAACGGATTGCATTTAGGAAAATCGATTTTGCAGGTTCATTATTGCCCTATGAAGCAGATTGCTATTTTGTTTTTCAGATGCCGAACACTGCCTTGAGGATTTCTATCCCCAATGCACCTGCCATTATTGCGATGAAATGCTTTATCGTCTTGCCTGCAAAGACCGCTGCAAAAAAACGCTCAGGCGGGAATTTCACAAGTCCTGCCGCAAGGCCTATGAAGTCGAACGGAAACGGGACCAATGCGCCGAGGAATATGACGACTGTGCCGCCCCTGCCAAGCCTTGACTTTATCTGCTCTATTTTTTCCACCTGTTCCTTGCCGAAGCGCGCAGCTATGTTGGAGCCCTGCAGCCCAAGTATGTAGGCCGACAATTCCCCTATTGCAGCGCCAAGGCCGACTATCACTGCCATTATCACATAATTGTGGAAGGCGGGTTCGAGGCCCACAAGATGCGGATTTGCCCCGAGAAATATCACAATGACATCAAGGGGAACTGGCAGGAATATCGTTGCATTGGCGATTATGGCAGCCACGAAGAGGCCTATGAGCCTGTACTGCTGTATCACGTCATTGAAAAAGCTTGGGTTTGAGGAGATGAAAATGAAGAAATATGCAAGCAGGGCTATTATGGCAATCCCGATTAATACGTGCAGGACGAAGTTGTTTTTCTGCGCCATGAAACCATTAGCATATCTGCATTTTTCCTTATTAAAGTGCCTTTTCTCCTGAAATTGAGGCGGAATTATTGCAGAATCCCGACAAATGTTTTAAAATGAACCGTGGCAAGAATTAATCATGATGGATTACGAGAAGATGCTCGCAAAGGCATATGCCACAATGCCGAAGCAGGCGCTGAACAAGGAGAGGTTCGAACTGCCTGTGCTTGACAGCCTTGTGCAGGGAACAAAGACGCAAGTCAAGAATTTCGGGCAGGCGGTAAAGACCCTCGGCCGCGATGAAAAGCATGCGCTTAAGTTTTTCACGAGGGAACTGGCTGTGCCCATAACTGCTTCCGATGGAAAGCTGCAGCTCAATGGAAAATTCTCAAATGTGCAGCTGAACGAAATCCTGAACAAATATGCAAAGCTGTTCGTGCTCTGCCATGAATGCCAGAAGCCCGACACCAAAATAATAGAGCAGCACGGGACAAAGGTGCTCAAGTGCGACGCATGCGGAGCCACCTCCCCTGTCATGAGGTTGTAGTTTGTACTGCAAAACCCATACAATGAACGGCCACACAGTGCTTGCATGCTGCGACAGGGAACTCATAGGCAGGGTGCTTGAGCAGGGCGAACTCACTGTTGAGATAAGGGCCTCTTTCTACAAACAGGATGAGATTGATGCAGGGCTTCTGAAGGAGCTTATTGCCCAGGCCGACAGCGCAAACCTTTTCGGGAAAAGGTCTGTTGCGGTTGCGGTCAAAGAGGGTTTTATTAAGCAAAGCAACATAATAATGATTGGCGGAGTGCCGCACGCGCAGATATACAAGATGTAGGTGTAAGGTTGAGCCAGAAAAAAGAAATTGAAATGCAGGAAGAGAAAAAGCTTGAGGAAATAAGGAAGACGCGCCTCCCGAATGAGAAGGAGCTTGAGATGTTCGGCCTTGTCATACAGATGCACGGCTCGGACCAGGTCAAGGTAGCGTGCAATGACGGCAAGGAAAGGCAGTGCAGGATTCCCGGAAAGCTGAAAAAAAGGGTTTGGATCAGGCAGAATGACATTGTCATAATAAAATTGTGGGATTTCCAGCCGTCGAAAGCGGACATCGTGTGGCGGTTTTTCGGCCACCAGACAGAGTATTTGAAGCGCGAGGGCAGGCTCAAGGGGCTGCCCGTCTGATTTTACTGTTTTTTGCCCCCATTCCATTTATGCATAAAAGTTTTTCCGGGGACAAAGTAATCAGCGAAGAATCGCTGAAAAAGGTCTTTGAAAAGGTTTTCAACGAGCGCACCATGCGCTGCCTGTACTCTCTTGCCTCCAAGGGCTATTTCCAGAGCCTTGAATTCCAGATCAATGACGGCAAGGAAGCGCACGTTTTCAGGGCGGTTGATGCTTCTGGAACGTTCCGCGCAGTGAAGATTTACAAGGTCGAAACATCAGAATTCAATGCAATGGCGCAATACATCGAGGGCGACAGGCGTTTTTCGCGCGTCAAAAAGGACAGGCGGAGCATTGTTTTCACGTGGGCGAAAAAGGAGTTCAGGAACCTGCAATTGCTCTCGGATGCAAAGGCGGA
>DUGC01000013.1 GCA_013331625.1 Candidatus Iainarchaeum sp.
CTTGGACATCTTAGCCCCGTCCTTTAGGACCATCCCCTGCGAGAGCAGCCGGCTGAAAGGCTCATCATAATCAACAAGCTTCATGTCCCGCATGGCCTTGAAAAAGAACCTTGAGTATAGCAGGTGCAAAATCGCATGCTCAATGCCGCCAATATACTGGTCGACAGGCATCCAGTACATTGCCTCCTTTTTGCCAAAAGGCGATTTTGATTCATTAGGGGAACAGTAGCGCAAAAAATACCATGAGCTGTCAACAAAAGTATCCATTGTATCCGTTTCGCGCCTTGCGGCTTTTTTGCATTTCGGGCATTTGCACTCAACAAATTCCTTTACCGTCTGCAAAGGATTGCCGCCAAAGCTGAAATCAGCCTTCTTTGGGTCAGGGAGCCCGATTGGCAGGTCCTTTTCCGGCACAGGAACAGTGCCGCAATCATCACAATATATTATCGGGATCGGCGTCCCCCAAAACCTCTGCCTTGAAATGAGCCAGTCGCGAAGCCTGTAATTGGTCTTCTTCTCGCCAAACCCATTTTGCGCGATCCATTCCGCCATGAGGGGCAGTGCCTCGCGATTATTCATGCCGCTGAACCTGCCTGAATTGAAAAGAACACCATCAGCAGTGTATGCCTGCTCAGCGTTATTTGCATCAGCGGGCTTTCCGTCAGGGCTTATCACGAACTTTAACGGGACATTGTATTTTCTGGCAAACCGGAAATCGCGCTTGTCATGGGCATCGCACATCACTATCCCTGTCCCGTACATGAGGGCAAAATTGGCTATGAACACAGGTATTTCCTCCCCGTTCACGGGGTTTATTGCATACTTTCCCGTAAAGAAGCCTTCCTTTTCCTTCTCTTCATTCTCGCGCTCAATTATGCTCTGCTTTGCAACATCTGCAATGAATGAGCGCGCGCCTGCCTCATAGCCAGTACCCCTGACAAGATCAATTGCAAGAGGGTTTTCAGGCGCAATTGCAATGAAAGTGACACTGAAAACAGTGTCACATCGCGTGGTGTATGCAGGCAGCACAAGGCCGGAATTTTTCAGCCTGAAAAAAATGTTCACGCCCCCGCTTTTCCCTATCCAGTTCCTCTGCATTGTGCGGACGCGCTCAGGCCATCCAGTGAGCCGGTCAAGGTCAGCAAGCAGCTCATCTGCATACCCGGTGATCTTCAAAAACCATTGTTCGAGGTCCTTTTGGATGACTCCAACATCCTTGTGGCGCCAGCACCTGCCATCTACAACCTGCTCATTTGCAAGCACAGTGTGGCATTTTTCGCACCAGTTCACGCGGGCGGCTTTCTTGTATGCAAGGCCGCGTTCAAGCATTTTGAGGAACATCCACTGGTTCCATTTATAATATCCGGGTTTGCACGTGATGACCTCGCGATCCCAGTCATAGCTAAAGCCAAGCTCGCGCATCTGCAGTTCCATGTCGGCAATGCGCTTTAGAGTCCATTCCTTGGGGTCTGCATTGTTTTCTATCGCAGCGTTCTCGGCAGGCAGGCCGAATGAGTCAAAACCGATCGGGTACAAGACATTAAAGCCCTGCATGCGCCGGAAGCGGGCGATAGAATCCCCGATTGAATAGTTCCTCACATGGCCCATGTGCAGCTTGCCTGAAGGATACGGGAACATTTCAAGGACATAGTACTTCTTTTTCTTCCCGCCCGACTTTGCCCTGAACACCTTTTTTGACGCCCACCTTGACTGCCATTTTGCTGCAATCGCTTTGAGATCAGCCATAGTAAAAACACCAATGCTAAAAGGATTTATAAACGATTTTGGGGTTTTGGCCAAATTCGGGGAGAATTCGGCCAAGAGTTCAGCGCAATTTGGCCCTGTACCCCTCGAGCTCACCCAAAAAGCGCTGCAGCGTCCTTGGCAAATGCTCTGGCTGGGTTGAGAATGCCTTTGCCGCTTTTGCCAAAAGCTCCTGCGCCGACCCTTTTTCCTCAGTAACAGAAACAAGGTTAAGATCGGCGTCCTTCTGCCCTTTCTGCAGCGCCTTTTTTGCGGCTTTCCACTTGTCAAAGAGTTCCTGCGCCCTTGCAGGGACCTGCGCCGGTCCGACGCCAAGCACCTTTGAAACCTGCTCAAGCAGGGCTTCATAATCCGATACCTGCGACTTTGCGGCATTTCCTGCAACGTAATTTATCCTCACGATCCCGTCCTGTATCTTAGACGAACCCAGGATTTTAAGGCCCCAGAGCTCGATAAGCGAATTTGCATGCGTCCCGCCGCACGCCTCGACATCTTGGCCAATGCTCACGATGCGCAAGGATCGTCCCGGAACAAATCCGCCCTGATAAATATGCATCCCGTACTTGTCCTCGGCAACCTCGCGCGGCAGCATCTCCTTCTTCACGGGCAGGTCTGACGTAATCTTGTCATTGCAGCACTTCTCAATCGCGGCAAGCTGCCCTTCAGTCAGGGAATCATAATGCGTGATATCAAGCCTGCCCTTCTCAAGCGTTTTTGCCGCGCCCGCCTGCCACACATGCGGCCCCAGAACCTCACCTGCGCATAAATTCACAAGGTGGGCCGAGGTGTGGTGCTGCATTAGCTGCCTGCGCCTATCCGGATCCACTTTTCCGTGAACAGCATTGCCTGCCTTGAGTGAATTATTTTCCATTTTGTGAATTATAATCCCTTCATGCTTGAACACATCCACAACTTTCAGATTGTCCAGCAAACCAACATCATGCAGCTGCCCTCCGGAAGTCGGGTAGAACGCGGTCTTGTCCAAAACAACATTTTCTTTTTCACTCCATAAAACCTTCGCGTCAAATTCCAGAACCTTCCAATCGCCATAATAAAGAATTTCAGTTTGCGATAGTTTTGGGATCTGCAAAGTGAACTCCTTTTTTGTCGCAGTAGCATGCTCGCCTTTCTCGTGGCGCTCCGCTACTTTTGCGTAAAAATCATCCGGAACATCCACCTTAACCCCTTGTGCAGACGCTTCCTTGCTCACCTGCTCGGGCCTTACCCCTTGCGAATCATAAAGGCTGACAAGGGTGTCTGCGGAAATTTCCCCTGATTTGGAAAAAAGAGTTGAAATTACCTGCTTCGAGCGCCCCTTTGCCTCAAGGTATTTCCTCTTCTCATTTTCAAGAATCATCCGCACATTTTCCAAGTTTTCTGAAAGTTCAGGGTACATTGGCGTGAGGAACTTCGCGTGCTCGGCTGCAAGGTCAGAAAGGTCAATATCCCAGCCATAATCATCAATGAAACCAAGGGCGCGGCGCAATATTATGCGCAAATTATATCCCCCGCCCACATTTGACGGAAGCGCATTGTCATGCAATGCCACAAGCGCTGCCCTTGAGTGCTCGCCGATGCTGTAAATTGCTGCGAGGGGCAACACATTTGACTTGAGCTCTTTGACACCAATTTTGAGATTTTTCGCAATATCCTGCCAGACCTTATCAATGTCATCTGCCTCATCGACATTGAGCAATGCCGAATAGGGCAGGAATTTTTGCATGAGCGCCTCATCGGGCTTGTAACCCGTGATTGAATAGAGCTTTTTTGCCACTGTGGGAAAAGTAGTCTCATAGCTGTTGCTCTTGCCCATGGTGAGCCATGGAACCCTCTCGTGGCCCTGCCCCATATCAAGGACTTTTATGCTCAGCTCGCGGTAGCCCTGCTCAGTCTGCTCGTACTGCATGTAGACCTGGTTGCCGATTTCCATCCCGCGTGAAAAGAACTCCATGCACGGCCCGAATGTCCCTCCGCCGGCCCATGCGTCCTCATGCACAATGAGCTCTTGCGGAGGGATCCCCATCCCCTTCGTGATCCATCCAAAGTACTCTTCCCAGTAGCGCTCCATGTCATAATCCTTGGCCTTTTCAAAGTGCAGCTGGCCCAGCATGTCAAAGCACACATAGTGCGAACCTGTAATCCCGACATTGTCAATGTCATTGAAGCGCAAAGAGAGCTGCGGGATAATCACCGCATTGCTCTTGGGTTTTATTTCACCCTTCACGACATATGGCTGGAATGGATAAATTGATGCCCCGACCCAATAGACATCAGGGCGCCAGCGCGCAACAACAGGATAACGTTTATACTCATAATAGCCAAGCTTTTTGAAATGGCCACGGAAAGCTTCCCATGTGCCCAAATAATCAAACCTCTTTTTCGTCGGCGGGTTTCCGATGAAAGAGTAGCCGCCAGAGCAGGCACTATCGCCGCATACTTCGCGCTTTTGGTCAAGTGCCCAAAAGAACCCGCCGCAATTTTTGCACTTGCCCCGAAAAAAGCCGTTGGCCTTCAGTTTTCCGACAGGATAATTCTCCTCAGGCTCGGCTGAGGCCTTCTTCTTGAACTCGCCCTTGACTTCCCTGTCTGTTTTCATGACATACAACCGTTCCGTAGGGGAGGTACGGAGGCTACCCCCTTTTGGAAGGAGGCAGGCCGATTCAACCCAAATTACTAAATAAAAACGCTGGAAAAAGCTTAAATAACAGGACTTCGTCCTATAAATCATGAGATTTCCAAATTTTATTTTATTCAATAGATTTAGGGGTTTATTCCAAAAGCAGGAAAAACCTCAACAGCCAAAGCCAGCCATGCACCCGCAACTAGCGCGCCGGCAAATCCATGAAGAAATAGCCAAATTAAATACCCCAAAAGGACCAGTACATGACAATCTTTTGCGAATGGTTGACGAAGGCCATGGAGACATGGCCGCTGTTTTAAGAGGGGTTTCGGAAAATCTGGGGTCCCGCGAGCCTAGGATTATCCAGGCCCATTACGATCCTGAAACGGGTAGTTTCCTGCATTTTTTCACCAACATCCATGGGACACCAGGAAATATCCGCGGATATCCTATAATAGGACTATCAGTATCCCCGAATGGCCTTATAGCAAGACAGGTTTATTTCAAGGATTGGATAAGCCAAGAAACCACAACAGACCCCCAAATCAGCAACATAGCAAAAATGCACATCCAAGAAACAGTAAAACAATACAACAAATTACAACAATTGGTATTTGGGAAAAATTAATTATAAAAAAACGGGCAGCAGGACATAAGCCGTCTTCTGTTCAGCCTTCAAAACCCATTAACGAAAAGGGTTTCTGTTCTTTTTAGGAACATGGCCTTGCCGGCATTCGACTAAGCCTCCGCAAGGGAGTTGCACCACTGGGGGCGCGTTTCATCCATCGCCGCAAATGCGCGGCGGCAGCATCATTCCATTCGAACTCCCGTTCTCATGGAATTGGCAGGCCGGAATTGGCCTGCAACTGCAGCAAATGCGCGCTCGCCCTATTGAAGGATGGGCCTGCAATTGCAGATGGTATCGTTTCTGTTCCCCCAGACCATCTCTCGATGTTTCCCTGCAGAATTTTTAGGTTCCGCAGGGCCGCGCAAACCATACGGTTTGCAACGGAGTGTTACATGGGTGGACGGACTTTCCTCAGCGCCGCAAATGCGCGGCGAGTGCATCAGACCATTCGAACTTTCGTTCTCATGGACTTGGCTCGCTTCGCTCGCAGTTTTGGCACCGACAGCCGGTCGCCTGCTACCCTACAAATAGCCCCTCGCGGCCTTTTTAAAGGTTGTTATTTGCGGTTAGTGGCCACGATGGCCGGGCTTTATGCCCTTTCCCGGGCGAAGTGGTGGCCTTGCAGGAGCCTGCAAGGGTATACCGGGGCCTAACGGGCGCGGCGGGGCTTTTGTTGTCTTCGGCACCGGCCTTTTATGAGTCGACCATTTTGGCATTAAATAAATATCAAATTGAACTATAAAAACCTGCGCCCCAAAAAAATTAATTTTGGCAGCCTCACGGCTGGATCAGGATAAATCCTGAAAATAAGTGGCAAAAATGGATGTTTTTCAAAATAGTTCTCTCATTCCTGCCAATTAATTTCATTTTATGCAAAAGCAAGGGAACAATATTTTTCAAGTGTTTTTCGCTTGTTCCCTGCAGTTGCAGTCCACATAAATTCAATTATTCCTCAAAAGAAAATTTTGCGTATCGAAAATAATCCCCTTAAGATAAATGAATTTCCCGTTGTGATGGCTCCCCTTTTCGATTAAGAAAAGAAAAGCATTCGTGCATTGGTATGAAACCCGGTTTAAAGAGCTCTCTTGGGCGATTAGTATTGGTAAGCTTAACATCTCGCGTGAGCTTGATGCTTACACAACCAACCTATCAAACCGGTCTTTTTCCGGAGCCCTCGTCCCTAGCCTCCCAGATTTTACAATGGAAGTTTCAGGAATGACCGTCTCTTTTTAGGGGCTTCTTCGAGCTTAGATGCTTTCAGCTCTTATAAGCTATGGCGTAGCTACCCAGCATTTGCCCTGTCGGACAACTGGTGTACCAGTGGCCACGAGGCACCGTTCCTCTCGTACTCAGTGCTCCTTCCCCTCAGACGATCGACAATTCCAACAGATAGTAACCAAACTGGCTCGCACCGTTCTTAACCCAACTAACGTTCGGTTTTAATCAGTTAACACCTGCACCCTTGGCAGCTTATGCACTGCCAGGATACCAAGAGACGACGGCGAGGTCGCAAACCGCGGGGTCGATGTGAACTCTCACCCGCGACCACTCGGTTACCCCCAGGGTAAGTTCACTGTTAGACCAGAGCGCCAACTAAGCGCTTCTGACGTTCGCTAAGCCCTGCTTTCGCATCCACGAACCTTGCTGTGTAGTTCATGGTCAAGCGTGCTTTTACCTTTGCATTCTACGGTGAATTTCTGACTCACCTGAGCACACCTTAGGGCGCCCCTGATACATTTTCAGGGGCGTGCCGCCCCAGC
>DUGC01000058.1 GCA_013331625.1 Candidatus Iainarchaeum sp.
TTTTGCGTACTTGAGGAGTATATACTGGGGGATACTGATCACCAAAATCTGTACCCCCAACCTTATACTTGAATCAGCCGCTTAATCGGAAAACGAAGGACTGATGCCTCCCCGAATATGTTTTTAGCAGGTTCGTGGCAAAATCTGGTATGGGAAATTTCTATTTTGACCTCGAAACCTCAGGATTAAACCCGAAGCAGGACCGTATAATCGCCCTTCAGTACGAGGAGCTTGACCGCAGCACGGGAAAGGCAGTTGGCAGCCTGCATATACTCCGTGAATGGGAATATGGGGAGAAGGGAATCCTCGAAAAATTCCTCAATGAATCGGGCATATTGAAAAAATACGAATTCAGCTTCGTGCCTATAGGGTACAACCTCGGGTTCAAGGCAAATTTTCTCAGGGCACGCCTTGCGGAAAACGGGTTGCAGCAGATCGATCTTATCGACCGCCCCTTTATCGACCTGCGCTCTTTTGGGGTGGTCATGAACAGGGGCGAATTCAGGGGTTCGGGCCTTGACCGGCTGACCGGAAAGCAAAGCGATGGCGCCAATGTGCCGAAGTGGTATAAGGCAAAAGAGTACGGGAAAATCATCCGCTATATCGAGGACAAGGCGTCCTCGTTCGTAAAGCTCAATTCATGGCTCTATGCGGAAATGCCAAAGTTCCTTGAAAGGTTCAAAAAAGAGAGCGGCGTGTAAGGCGGAGGAATTTTCAAAAAAATCCTTTTTGAAAAATTATTTTAAAAAATTTGCGGACACTTTGCTAAAAAATTGCCCCTGCCAAAAAACGGGGCATGTAAACAGCGGATTTTCCTCCCTGCTTCGTAACACGCGTTAAGTTTGCGGGAAATCCTTTTTAACCCTTGCTTGTAAGTACATCTGTGACATTTAGGAAGTGACTGAAATAATGGATTACACGAAATTCCATTACAGTGTTCGACAATTTTTTCAGATAAAATAATTTTCCATAAAATATTTCCAAATAACGGCTTTAAGACTGGAAATAAATAATGGGAATTTAGGTTAAGGAATTTCAAAAGCCTAAAAAGGGAGGTAAGTGCATGAAGAAATTTGCTATAGCCATCGGGCTGCTGCTGGTTTCAGGGATAGCGCTCGGTGCACAGGCAGGAACTGATAACCTTTCCGATGTAGCCTGTTACGGGACTCATGCGGAAATTGCGGGCGATGACGGGAGTGTCATAGCCCATGCGGGGAACGGGGCGTTCGTGAGCATAAATAAAAAGCACGGCGCAAAGCTGCTCGCATTCCTTGAGGTGCAAAAAGGCCCGGGTGACCCAAATCACTTGGTCGCAACCGTAAAAGTCGTCAACATCGGGGACAGGCTTTCAGCAAACACGAAAGTGAGGCTGGAAAACATCCCTGCTGACTGGAATGTGACCGGTGGCGGCTTTGCAAACATTGGCAACCTGAAAGGTGGAAGCTCGAAGGCCGCCACATTTGACATAATGAAAAGCGCATCGGACGCGTCGGTATATGCTGTCGCATCCTCAAACAACGCGCCGGCAGTTTCATCAGAAATTGTCCCGATGCCCATAAACCCCATAGTAGGGATCGGTCTTGTTGCAGGGATTGCAGGCCTGCTTTCAGTGGCCAGAAAAAGTGAGGCATAAAGGAGGGATGCTGTGTACGATTTGCTGATATTATATGGCGCCGTTTCAATGACGCACCTATTCATACAACTGCATTTCGCGCACAGCCATTACATAAAAAAACAGGTGCAAAAGGAAGGGGGGCGCATATCCCCTTCCGTTGCAATTATCATCCCTTCCTACAACGAGCAGGCCGGCGCGCTTTCAAGATGCGTTGAATCCTGCCTGAACCAGAATTATGCCGGAAAAATAAAGGTGCTGCTCCTGGATGATGGCAGCAGGGATGCAGGCGCATTTGAATCAGTGGGCGCGCAATTTTCCTCAAACCCAATGTTTGAGGCAATAAGATTTGAGCGCAACCGCGGGAAACGCGAGGTGCAAAAGGAAGGCTTTGACCGCTCGGACAACTCTGATGTCATTGTCACAATTGACAGCGATACAGTATTGCATGCGGATGCAATTTTCCGGCTGGTGCAGCCTTTTTGTGACCCGCACATTGGCGCCGTCACCGGCGATGTGCACGCGATAAAAACCCCAAGGCTCCTCTCAAGGCTCATTGACGTGCGATACTGGACCGCATTCAACCAGGAACGCTCGGCGCAAAGCCTTTTCTCATCCGTGCTCTGCTGCAGCGGCCCGCTCTCAGCATACCGCACAGAGATCATACGCAAGGTGAAATGGAGATATGTCAACCAGGCGTTTTTAGGGCGGAAGTGCACTTATGGCGATGACCGGCACCTAACCAACCTTGTCCTGGAAGATGGCTATGGCGTCGTGTTCGAGCCTTACGCAAAGGCAAAAACAGGGGTTCCGGAAAATTTTACGGGATTTTTAAGGCAGCAGGCGCGATGGAACCGCAGCTTTTATCGCGAAATGCTCTGGACTTTCAGGCTCATCTGGAAACGCAGGTTCAATGTCCCCCCATACATGGCCTATGACCTTTTGATGCAGGCAATACTCCCGTTTTTCCTCATAGGCACAATCACATTCATGTTAACGCGCTCTTGGAATGAGAGCTGGATATACTTTATATCATACCTTTCCATCCTTGTGGGGATCGCGCTGATACGCGCAAGCTATGCGTTTTTGCGCACGGGGGACAGGAACTTTTTCCTCTTTCCGCTATATGCCTTCATACACATAATATTCCTTGTTCCGCTGCGCATATTCGCGCTCTTTACTTTGAATGAAAAAAAGTGGGGGACAAGATGAAACTGCCATATAACAGTAAACGGCTTGACATAATCATGCGCATAGCGCTGATAGTTTTTTTTGCAGGCTATCTTATATCAGAGTATCCTGACTACAAATTAATTGCATCTCTAACAGGCGAAGCTGTTGCACTGGCCGTATCCATGGCGGGGCTGCCGGTCACAATCTGGAATAACTATATGCTCGTGGAATACTCAGGCCTTGCGCGGGTGTTCTCCCTTTCAGCTGAGTGCGCGGGAGTGATAGTGCTGTCAATATTTTTGTTCCCGCTCTTCATCACCCCGCAAATAGCGCTCAAAAATCGCCTAATCGGCCTGCTCTTCATCCCGCTGCTTTTTTTTGGGAATGTGCTGCGCATTGCCCTCGATATTGTTGCAGGGGCGTACATTTCCGCGCAAGATGTCGTGCTCTTGCACAACACGCTCGGGCAGGTGTTCATATTCGGCTGGGCCATACTCACTTTTTACCTCTACCTCAGGTACACCGGCCAGTTCCCATCCCTCTATAAGGATGCGGAAAAGTACAGGGAATTTTTCGACGGGGAGTGAGGAATATGGCCGGTGTAAAAACCGGAATTTCTCAAAAAATCGCTTGGCAACGGCTAAAATCTTGTAAAAAATTACGCACCTTTTGCTGCCATTTGTCTCCACCCCTCCAAGTAGGTATTTAAACGTTTCCTAAGGCAATTTGTACTAGTTCTCTAACGAATCGGGTAGTGGTGGATATGGCAAACAAGGCGGCAAAGGGAAAGCGCGCAAAGACAAGGAACACTATTAGCAGGAAGGGCCCAAGGCCCACGATCACAAAGCTTTTGCAGCAAATCCCAATCGGAAGCAAGGTCGATATCAAGGCAAATAGCTGGATGCAGGGCAAGGGAATGCCTTTCAGGCGCTTCCACGGCATGACAGGGACAGTTACAGCCAGGCAGGGAAGGTCATATATTGTTGAAGCAACAAATGGCAACCAGCTTGTTGAACTTATCATTGGCCCTGCGCACCTGACACTTTCAAGGGGCGCTAAGCAGCCAACGCAGGAAGAGGCAGATGCAAAAGAGGCAAAGGCGGCCCTTGCACAAAAACGCAAGGTTGTAAGAAAGCCGATCCAAGAGGAAAAGCCAAGGGGCGCAATAGAGGAAATTGCCGATGAGGCTGAAGGGGAGGCGATGGCATGATAGGCAAAAGAGTCGTTTCGGTGCAGAATGTGCCACTCTACCATGTAAAGGAGATACTGGCAGAGCGCAGCAAGGAAGGTGAACTGCGCTATGAGCAGCAGCAGGCTTTTGATTATTCGAAAAAATTTGCAAAAATCACGCCGGCAAAAGGGGAAAAGCTCATAGGCGAGCTCAAAGGGCTCGAGCTTGATGAGGATTTCATCACAAAGGCAGTTGATGTGCTCCCCGCAGACATTGAGACCGCAAGGCTGATATCCTATAAGGGCAACGTCAGTGATGACAAGCTCAAGCAGGTAGTTGAACTCACCTCCAAGTACGCAAAATAGCAAAAAACCCTGATTTTTGGGTGGTGGCATGAAAACTGAGGATAAGGCACTAGTTCTGGATTTCCTTCCGTTGGGGAGGAGCTCAGATTACAAGACAGAGCCCATAGCGCAGCTTTTAGGGAAGGACTTTTTCACGCTTTTGGAAGTAATACCAAAGCAGGGCATTGAGCTAAAAGCGCTCGATGAGGTTTATGTCGGAAAGGACGAAAGGCCCGTTATTGAGTTCATAAAGCGCAGGATCTCCCACAAAGAGCTCACAAACAACTCGCTGACAGAACTTGAAAAGGCCGTTGAAACCATTGTCCTTGGAGATGAAAAGCGCTTTGTCGAGTTTTACAATATTTCACGCAGCATAACCCTAAAGCGCCACCAGATAGAACTGCTTCCCGGCATGGGAAAAAAGCACATGCTGCAGATACTTTCAACGCGGGAAAAAGGGCTGTTTACATCTTTTAAGGATATGAAGGAGCGCGTTTTTGGTATTCCGGACCCTGTTGCCGCAATAGTCAAAAGGGTCATTGAAGAGCTTGAGGATGGCCCTGAAATGAAGCACTACCTATTCGTCCGCCCCCCTTCGCAGGAACGTGAATTCCGCCCAAGGCGCAGGATGTAACAAGTGTAGCTTATGCCCCTGTTTTCAGACCTCAATGACCAGATGGCAAAATACCGTTTCCGGCCCGACCAGAGGTTTGGCCAGAATTTTGCCATTAATGAGCCCCTGCTCGAGCGCATGGTTGAACTCGCAGACCTTAATGCAAAAGACACTGTGCTGGAAATCGGCTGCGGAACCGGCTTTCTTACAGAAAAGCTGGTGAAAAAATGCAAAGTCATAGGCTATGAGCTTGACAGGAACCTTGCAGGGCTTTTGCGCGGGAGGTTCAAAGATGAGAAGAATTTCCGGCTCATTGAGGAAGATATTGTCTTTGCAAAGCTGCCCAAATTCACAAAAGTTGTATCGCTCCCCCCATATAACATTTCCACGCAGGTCATGCTAAAGCTCATCAGCTCAAAAGCCATGTTTGAAAGGGCAGTGCTCGTGTTCCAGACTGAGTTTTGCGAAAAGCTCACTGCAGAGCCCGGCTTTCCAGACTACAATTACCTCTCAGTGCTGGCCCGCCTCTCTTTTGACCCCAAAATCGCCTTAAAGAACATCTCGCCCGCATCATTTTTCCCAAAGCCCGAATCATATTCCTCAGTCATTGTCCTCCAAAGGCGGGATGCGCCAAAAGTGGCACAAAGCGGGGACTTCATTTTTTTCATAAAAAACCTCTTCCGCTACAAGAACAAGAACCTTTCAAATGCGCTCTCAAACTGCCTGTCACAGGTCCGCAGGCTTGGCATAAAAGATGAAAAAATGCGCAAGGCGCTGGAAAATTCAGGCATCGGGGATGAAAAAGTCAGCCTGCTCGAACCGGAAATTTTTGCCGAGCTCTTCAGTCGAATTTCCCGATGATAATGGTTGCAAATTCGACAACCCTGTTCCTGATTGCAAACTCGTATGCCGCATCGAGCTTTGCCTCGTTTTCTGCATAAATCTCAAATAGCACCGTGCCTTTTGTAACAGATGCCCCCTGCTCTGCATCAAGCATCACCCCTGCCTTCTGGTTTGCAGGGGCGCCTGCAAGGCGCGCTATATGGTTTAAGTACCCGACATTGATAGTGCTGATCTCGCCATTCTGCACTGAGAGGACTTCTTTCTTATAAGGTGCAGTCTTAATATCCTGTGAGCTTAGCGCCCTTGCGCCCTGCTCGGATATTATCTCCTTCATTTTCTGCAAAGCCTTTCCCGACTGGAGGATGTCCAACGACACTGCATACCCCTGCCCCTTGGGCACATCGCCAGTAAGCTCGAGCAGCGCGCCTGAAATTTCCACTGACTTGCGCGCAAGATTGTCAAAGAACCTCCCTTCGAGTATTTCAAGGGCATACTTTGCCTCAAGTGCGGGGCCAAAAGCCTTCCCGCTCGGCTCTGTCCCGTTTGTCAAAAGCACCTCAACTTTCATCCCAAGGTGCTTTCCCACCTCAACAAACTTGAGGGCCATCTGTTCGGCCTTCTCGCGCGTCCTGACTTTTACATATGGCCCGACAGGGATATCAATAACAACATATTTTGCCCCTACGCTGGCCTTTTTTGCCATGACGCTTGCAATGACCTGCCCTTCGGGATCCAGTGAGAGCGGGTGCTCAATTTTGATTATCTTGTCATCTGCAGGCGCAAGCTCCACAGCGCCTCCCCATGCTATGCACCCGTTGGTCTTTTCCACAACCCTTTTTATCGCCCCTAGCTGCAGGCTCACGTTTGCAAGCACTTCCATCGAGTCAGCAGTCCCTGCCGCCGATGTGATGGATCTAGATGAGGTCTTGGGTATCGCATATCCTGCCGCCGCGATTATTGGTACAATGATCATTGTGGCCCTGCCGTTGGTGCCGCCGATCGAATGCTTGTCAACAACAGTCTTGCTTGAAAGCTCAAGCTTCCTGCCGTTTTCTATGAGCGCTTTGGTCATTGCAACGGTCTCATCAAGGTCGAACTCGCGCATATACACTGCTGAAACAAACGCGGTGGTCTCAATTTCGCTGAGCCGGTTTGACGAGATGTCCTCGATAATGCATGAAAGTTCCTCCTGGCTCAGCCTCCCCCCGTCCATCTTTTTTTTCACAAAACCGACACTGCGGGGCTTTGGGGCGGCATTGCATTTGACTGCTGACCCGTCCCTGACTCCGAGCAGTTGCGAAAGCTCGCGGAACATCCCGATGGAATTTTCGCCTATTATGGAGTCAGTGACATCAACCACCGCATTTGCGCTCCTGCCGTTCTCAGGGTTTGTTATCTCGAGCCGGTCGAGCGGAAAGATCCCGAGCTCCCTTGCGTCAATCTCGTTCAGCACCGCTATGAGCTTTCCGGAACTGAGGTCAATGCTCCTTACACTGAGCTTTTGGGAATAGCCGCCCGATTGCCGTGCAGGGGTGAGTGCCATGGTAAACTTAAGCTTTTGCAATTTTTAAATCCTTGTATTCCAAAAGTCCATTTCACGGCAGAATTTGTAAATACCGGTTAGTGGCGGGGGGTATGCTAGCCTTCCCGCAAATTCACGGAAAGCGCCCACTCGAATGCCGCGAGCATCGTGATGATGACCATTTCGGTTTTTGAAAGTTTCTGGTTAAGGTTCTGGAAAAGAGGCTCGAGGTAATCGGGCCATTTGCGCATATTAATTGTTGCCGCAAGCTGCTCGTTGAAAAACACGCTGTAATTTATGTGGAAGTTTCCCCTCCTGCCGATAACTGGCAGGCCAAGTATGTCTGCCCCGTTTACCAGCAGGTTTGTCCTGCCGATCCTGCCAATGGGGACATTGCTCGGGCTGAATATCTTGTTGCTCTCAAGGTCAACTATGCCTATGTTTTCGCCGCCATACCTGACATAGAGCCTGCCGCCCCTAGCGGATGCAAACGCCCTGCCGCCAGGGCTAAGGTCTGCAACTATTGCCCCGTTCACGGTGCTTAAATCAAGCCTTTTTGTGATGCGAGTGAAAAAGCTGAGGTTTGCATTTGCAATCATGAGCGGAAAGCCTGAAGTGTCACTAACAGGCATCATCCTCATCTCGATTGATTTCGTGAACGCGCCTTCGGCAAAATAGCGCACATCAGAGCTGATTTTTGCCATGTTGGAAAAAAAATCCTCGCCTGAAAGGTGCGAGTTGCGGAATTTCCATGCGCCGGAGCGCGCAACACCGAAAATTATAAAGACGAAAAAAAGCACAATTGCAGCAGATATTAGGACTGCCATGGCGCTGATGATTTCCTGTAAATTAGGTTCCATCCCTTTATTGTTGTTTTTCCACTTTATTAATTTAAGGGAATGGGCAAAAAGCCGCTGATTGTGGAAAAAAGATTGTTTTGCCCTTTTGCGGATGCATCCTTAATGGTTATTTGCCCTCAAGCAGCTTTGAGCAAAGTTCTTGCGCGGCCTTTTTTTTGTCCGCAGCTTCATATAGCGCCCTTCCGACAATTGCATGCCAGTATTTTCCCGCAAGCCTGCCGGATTCGCTTATGCTCCCGCCCTGTGACACGAGGCCTGGGGAGTGCAAAACCGGGACAATGCCCCTGCTTTCAAAAAATTCCCTGTATATTTTGATTTTTTCAGGCTTGTTTCCCGGCACCACAAATTCACGCACCCCGTTTTCTATGGCAGCCCCATACATCCTCATGGGCGCATCATCATCCAAAAACCCGCCATCCTTGTGAAGGTAGCCTTCGTGCGTCATCTCGCCGCCGACAACCACTCCAAGGCCTGCCCTCTGGCACGCTTTTATCCATTCCTTTTCAGTCACGGGGCCTGCCTGCGGGAACAAAATCACAGCATTGATCCCCGCTTTTTTGCACACTGACGCGAACCCTTCCCCTGTAAAAGGGACATCTGTTGCCGCCTTCTGGTGGTCATAAATTATGGGCTTATTTGTGTGCTTCCTTGCCGCGCTCACGATTGCAGGGAGGCCATAGCCAAGGCCAAGCTCAAAGCCCACCTTATAAGCGCCAATGCCATCGACTTTGCATGTTTCTTTTACAAGGTTATCGAATTCCCTTATGCCTACAATATCGCATGCAGGCACGATGCTCCGCGGGATTTTTATGATGCTTTTCATTGCGTCGCCTCCTGCCACTTTTGCGGGTTGCTAAAATACCTCTTCGCGTTCTCATAGAGCGCATCCCCGATTTCTTTGTGCCTGTGCAGTATTTCAAGCACTTCGCCCACCTTAAAGACCGAGTGCAGCTTATACCCTTCCTTTGCAAGCTCGCCCTGCCCGCCCTGCTCCCTGTCAATGAGCACAAGCACGTCCTCAACCAGGAGGCCTTCCTTTTCCAGCGGGGCGATTGCTTCAAACTTGCTTGAACCCGTGGTGATAAGGTCGTCAATTACAAGCGCCTTTTCCCCAGCCTTGTATTTCCCTTCAACGCAGGCCTTTGTGCCATAGTCCTTGACCTCCTTTCGCGGGAAAACCATGCGCCAGTTTTTCTCAAGGCTCACGGCTGTTGCAATCGCGATTGCGGCAAACGGGATGCCTGCAATGCAGTCAAACTTCAGCCCCTGCGCCTTTTCCCCAAGCTGCCTTCCGACCATTTTGAGGGCATCAGGATAGGAAACAAGGATGCGCAGGTCGATGTAGATGGGGCTTTTGAGGCCTGATTTTAGCGTGAACAGCCCGAACTTCACAGCACCGATCTCATGCAGCCTTATTGCCAGCTCTTCCCGCTCATCCATAAACCTCTCCCCCCACAATTGTCTTTTCAATAAACCCTTTTAATTTCATTCCATTGAAAGGCGAATAGAGCGCCTTTGTAAACAGCCTGTCATTTTCAACCCTGTGAGCGCGATTCACATCCACAATCACAAGGTCGGCATCAAACCCTTCCCCTATAAACCCTTTTGAGTTCCACCCAAAAAGCCTGGCAGGCGCGCTGCAGCACGCATCAATAGCGCGCGCAAGTTTTATCTTCCTGCGGGCAGCTGCATCAAGGAGCAATGGCAGCATGGTTTCAAGCCCCGCGATCCCGCTGGGGCAGTCCTTATACCCCTGCATTTTCTCCCCAAGCGCATGCGGCGCGTGGTCAGTTGCAACAATGTCAATGTCGCCTTTTACAAGGCCCTGCCAGAGCGCTTTTTGATCCTGTGCGGTTTTGATTGAGGGGTTGCATTTGATGGGGTTTCCAAGCCTTTTGTAATCTGCATCATTGAGGAATAAATGGTTGGGGCTCACTTCACAGCTTACTGGCAGGCGCGCTTTTTTTGCCTTCTTTACCGCTTCCAGCCCTTTTTTTGACGATAAATGCGCAATGTGCAGCCTGTTGCCAATTTCTTTTTGGATCTTCACAAGCTCATTGATGGCTTTTTCCTCGGCAATGTCAGAGCGGATGAGCGCGTGCACTGCAGGATCGTTCCTACTGCGATATTTTTCCATATTCGCCGCTATTTCATTTTCATCCTCAGCATGCGCCACCACAACGATGTTTTTCCTTTTGCACTCTTCAAACAATTTTGCGATTTTTTCCTTTTCATTGAATAGCATGTTTCCCGTGCTCGAGCCATAATACAGCTTGACGCCCTTCAGCCCCTTTGCCCTGCGGATTTCATCAATATTGTTTTCAGTTGCGCCCATGTAAGCGTCAAAATTCACCGCGCAGTCCCTTGCTGCAATCGAGCGCTTTTCCTCAAGGGCTTTTATTGTAATAGTGGGCGGCAGGGTGTTTGGCATGTCCATTACAGTTGTCACTCCCCCGTGGATTGCGGCAAGCGAGCCTGAAACCATGTCCTCCTTGTACTCAAGCCCGGGTGAGCGGAAATGCACGTGGCAGTCGATTGCGCCGGGCAAGATAACCCTGTTTTTGCACTCGATTTCCTTTTCTGCCCCGATTTTCCCCCGTGAAATTTCAGTGATTTTGCCATTTTCAACCAGGATATTGCGCTTTGCAAGCTTTCCTGCGATAAATGCCCTTCCGTTGCTGAGCGCTATTCTCATTGTTCCCGCCACTCGTAATATTGCTTAAGCGTAACCCTTCTGCCGCTTTTGAGGTATGCGGTTTTGCCGAATTCCTTCATTTGCAAAAGCTCCTTTCCGCCAAAGACAGGCCCGTCGCGGCACACCAGCTTATCGTCGAGCACGCACGCGCCGCAAATGCCTATGCCGCATTTCATGTAGCGCTCAACCGAGCCTTCAAAGCCGCATTTGTGCCTGTCTGCAACTTCAAGCGCCTTTACAATCATTGCTTCAGGGCCGCAGGCATAAATCCTGTCAAATCTTTCCTTTTGCAAAAGCCTCTCAAGCACTTGCACATTGAAGCCTTTTTCGCCATAGCTCCCGTCATCTGTCGTGATTAAAACCTGCCCGAGCTTTCTGAGTTCCTTTTCAAATATTATCCTTTCCCTGCTGCGCCCGCCAAGGATTACCGTGGTTTTGCATTTGTTCCCTTTTAGCTTTTCACACAGCCCTATAATGGAATCAATGCCGACCCCGCCTGCAACAACCACGGCCTTCCTCACTCCCAGCGTGCTGAACCCCTTTCCATAAGGGCCGCGTATCCCTATCTGGTCGCCGGCCCTGAGTTCAAGTATCCTTTTGGTGGCTGCCCCTTTCCCCTCAATATTTATTGCAAGCTTTTTAGCGTTTGGGATTGCAGCAATCGGCTTTTCGTCAAGCCCAGCAAGCCATACCATGACAAACTGCCCGGGCTCAAAATCCATTTGTCCATCCAGATAAAAGGTCTTGTTTCCGGAAAATTCCTCCCGTATTTTTTCAATTTTTACCATGCGCATCTTTGTAGAGGAAGGCCATTTTTGCCCGCCATTGCAGCACGCGCCAGTGCAGGTATCGGCATTTCTATCTTTAATTATCCCCTTATTTTTCATAGCAATCACCATTGTGTTGGCTTATCCCCCCGCAGAGGGCATATCCACCATACCCAACCGACGAAACGGTTGCTTTTCATGGGCAATCCCCCACACATCCTCAAGCTTTGAATATCCATTTCCAGAAAGCCAGTCTTCCATTTCCGAACACACCTTTGCAAAAACGCCGCTTCCCCTCGCCCACACCGCGCTCCCGATGCCGCACAGGCTTGCGCCGGCCATCACATATTCAAGTGCGTCCCTTCCATTGGTGATCCCGCCCTCGCCGATGATTGGCACTTCCACTTTCCCATATACTTCGTAGACAATTTTGAGGTTGATTGGCTTGAGGGCGGGGCCGCTCATGCCGCCTTTACGGAACGCAAGCACCGGCCTTTTCGCGTCAATATCAATGAGCATTGCAGGCATCGTATTTGCGGCGCATATCGCATCGGCCCCCGCATCAGCGCATGCCTTTGCAACTGACACCGGCGAGGTTGCTGCGGGAGTGAGCTTTGCAATGACAGGTATATTCCCCGCAATGTTTTTCACGTCCGCAACTATTTTTGCGCAAATTCCAGGGTCACAGGCAAACTGCACATCATGCCATTCGGTGTTCGGGCAGGAGATGTCAAGTTCTATCATGTCAGGCTTTTTGGAGGCAACATAGCCTGCAACTTCGCCAAACTCATTCCACTTCGAGCCGTAAATGCTTGCAATGAGCGGAACCCCCAATTTTCTGAGCTCTTTGAGTTCCTCAAATTCATCCTCAAGGTTCATAACCCCGGGCGTCGGAAGCCCGACAGCATTCAGGAGGCCGTGCTCCCACTCTATTACCGTGGGGTTCTTGTGGCCAAAGCGCTCGCGCGGCCCAATGCTCTTCATGGTGACCGCTCCCGCCCCTTCCTTTGCAACCCTTATAAGCTGCCCGGAATTCACGCCCATTATTCCGGAAGCAAGGCGCGTGGGATTTTCCATCCCAATGCCGCAAAACTTTGTTTCAAGCATTCAATCACTCTTAATTGAGGAAATGATCTCCTTTTCCCCCATGCGCATCTCGCAGTAAAAGCACTTTGCCTCCAAGGGCTCTTTGCGGATCTGGAATTTTGCAGGTATCCTTTCGGCATTTGTTATGCACTTTGGGTTAATGCATTTCATGATGCCCTCGACGCTTTCCGGATAGCCAAGCTCTGACTTATTCTTGATCTCAGCGTCCCTTATGATGTTGATTGTGGCGCCTTTCCCCACAAGCGCAATTGTATTGAGCTCGTTTTTGCTCAGCTCCCTGCCCTCAATGAACATGATGTCCTTTTTGCCCATTTTCCTGCTCTCGACATTCATGCCCACGGTGACAGTGAAATCGCGCAGGTCCAAAACCTCAAGTATCTTGTAAGCTGAGCCTGTGTTGAGGTGGTCGATTGCAGTGCCGTTTTTTATCGGCGTGATCCTGATGTCTTTTGCCACTCTTACCCCCCCGTCCCTTTCTTTGCACGCGCAAGCATTGAGAGCAGTGCCTCGCGCACCGGAATCCCGTTTGCCGCCTGCTTAAAATAGAGCGCTGCTGGCGTGCCATCGAGCGCTTGGGATAGTTCGTTCACGCGCGGCAGCGGGTGCATTATGCGCAAAGACGGCTTTCCTTTCGCAACGATCTGTGGGGTGATCACATATGCATTCCTGACTTTCTGGTATTCCACTTCATCAGGGAAGCGCTCTTTTTGTATGCGCGTTGCATAGAGCACATCGCACTCTTTGATATACTTTTCAATATTTGCTGTTTCGAAAATTTTCAGCTTTTTGCGTGTTTCCTCGATTATGTGGCGCGGCATCGCAAGGCTTTCGGGGGAGATCAGGTACACTGTCACATTGTCAAATTGCGAGAGCGCATACATGAGGCTGTGCACGGTCCTCCCGTATTTGAGGTCGCCTGCCAGTGCAATTTTGATCCCGTCAATTTTCCCGAACTCCTTCCTGATGGTATAGAGGTCAAGCATGGTCTGGGTGGGATGCTGGTTTGCCCCGTCCCCGGCATTCACTATAGGCACTTTCGAAATCTCGGCCGCCCTTTTTGCCGCCCCTTCGATAAAGTGCCTCATCACTATGATGTCGGCGTAATTTTCAATTATATGGATAGTGTCTGAGAGGGTTTCACCTTTAGATGTGCTGGTTACATTTGCGTCGGAAAATCCGATAATGCGGGCGCCAAGGTTTTGCGCCGCCGTCTCAAAGCTTAGCCTTGTGCGCGTGGATGGCTCGAAAAAAAGGCTCGCCACCACTTTATTCTCGAGTATTTTTGCCTTCTGCGGCCTTGGCATATTCTCAAGCTGTTGCGCCCTGCCCAAAACCCTTTCAATCATCGGGCGCGTAAAGTCAAGGATTGAGATAACATCTGTAAAATCAGTATTTTTCCGGGCATTTTGCTTTTCTGCGCTTTTCAAAGAACCCTTCATAATAAGCGTGTTGAAGGAATAAAAACCTTGCTCTTGTGCAAAAGTTGGGCACTAATGGCATATTTGAAAACAGTTTTAAGCAATTTTTTCAGCTGGCAGTTCCATCAATATTGCCTGCCAATTTTTTCAAAGTGCCTGGCAGAATAAGTCCTTTTTTCATATCCTTTTGAGCGGGCATGTAAAACAAACCTTTAAATTTCGGGGCGCTGTTAGGTAAATAGATGGATTACGGGGCAATACTCTCAAACAGTTTCATGAACATCGCCGATCGCAAGGTTCTCACATATATTGCGGCGCGCATCCTTGTCGGGATCATTTCCTTAATTTTGCTCATCGGGGCGGCATTCTTCTTTTTTGCAGACATCATGCCGCAGCTTGCGCAGATAATGGCGCTCTCGCAAAACCCTTCTGCAGATCCGCAGGCGGCAACTTCAATTGTCATGTCCGTCCTTTCATCAGTCCTCAAAAACATCATCCCGTTCCTTCTTATTGTGATCCCGCTCGTTATAATTGAAGCGCTTATCCAGCTCTACCTCAATGCCCTTATGCTCGCAAGAGGGCTTGAGATTGCAGGCCTGAAGGCCCCGCCAGTGACCTTTATCAAGGCCCTAAAGCTCATATTGCTCGAAATCTGGATCGCGGTCGCAGTGATGTTCTCCGTCTATAACACCAAGTTCCTGATTGCTTTACTTGCTATCATTGCCCTTGGAATCGTGGCAATAATACTTGCATTTGTATCCCCGATACTTGCCCTTCTTCTCGGCATTTTGGTGTTCTTTGCACTTCTCGCATATTTCGTCGTGATGATCTATAATGCGATCAGGCTCTCGCTCACAGGCGCGCACTACCTTGCAAATGAGAAGGGCATACTGGAAAGCGCAAAAGAGTCATGGGGACTTACGGGGGGAAAAGTGGCGGAAGTGTTTATGGCATTCATTTTGGTCTTTGTAGTGATTTTTGCGATAGGGTTTGCGCTCAGCCTGATTGTGATGGTCCTTCAGGTTATACTGCGTGCAGCAGGGGTCAATCCCCTAATTGTGCAGTTGCTTGACATGCTCATCAACATCCTCACGAGTCCCGTGTTTGCAGCGATAGGGACGCTTGCAACAGCGCAGATTTACTCGCAGGTGTCAGGCAGCTTAACGCCTAAAAGCAAAAAAAGCCTGTAACTGTGCTTTGGATATCCGCTTCTTTTTTTAAGGCCCCCTTATCGGTATTTAAACCCTCGGTGCGGCAATTTCATTATGAGGCCTGAAACAGTCAAAAAGTACATTGACAAGTACTCCCTTGGCGTAGTTGAGATCGAGAACTCGCTTGAGCAATATAATTCATATTTGCGCAACATGGGCATTGATGAGCCTGTTGAAAAGCTCATTGAAAAAAGGCTTTCTGAAAAGGTATTCGTGAAAATAATGGACGTAGGTTGCGGGAACGGCGGCTTTTTATCTGACATCAAGAAGGTGTTTGAGGACTCAGTGCACACAATAGGGGTTGACCTGCTTGCAGCCGAAAAGCACCCTGACGAGATGGTCATTGGCGACGCGCTTGAATTGCAGTTCCCCCCTGAAGTTGATTTTATTTTCTCATTCCGCTCGATGCATGAAATAGGCGAGCCTGAAAAAATGATTGCAAAAATATACAATTCGCTCTCCGCAGGCGGCAGGGCATTCCTTTCCATCCGCACAATGGACATGTACCTTGGCGGCAGGGGCATTGCCGAGATCGGGGAGAAGGACATCAAGCTGCTGCAAAGAATCGTGAGGGAAGGGAAGATGGGGNNGAAGTGACTTTTTTTTATAGCAGTTTTTGCGCTGCGTTAAATAGCTTTTCAAGGTAGCTGAAGGAATTTTGCACATCGCTGCCCATATTCTTCCCAAAATAACCTGCCCTGCTCCCCCCAAGTGACAGCCTTTTTTGTGCGAATTTCTTAAGGGCTTCCATCTCAGTTGCGGCCACACTTGCTTGCCTGCATTCCCTCAAACTGGAAATGCTTTCAGTAATGAGTAAGCGTGCCTCTTCGGGGTTTGCGGTTAACCTTCTTGCAGCTCTAGCCAGGTGCCTTACTTTCTCTTCTGCACTTGCATATCTGATGATGTGCACAAATTCAGGATCCACTCCTGCAATTCGGGCAAGGCTCACACCAAGCCTTTTCCAGCCTGCCATATTAAGTTTACCTTCCTTCCCACGTGCAGGATAATAATGGTGCAATGCACGTGCCGCCTGCAATACACTATGGCTGGTGTTTTTTACGGTTCTTGTCTGCGGGCGGGCTGGCATAATTTTNNTTCACTAATAGAGTTCCTTTGCAATAAGGGGTTCCAATTCGATCGCATTGCTGGTATGTTCAATGCAGTCAGTGCTCACAATTGTTTTTGCCCCCGCTTTCCTGATTTTTTCAAAGGCCCCTTCGGCAAAGATCGCATGCACGCATATTGCATGGACCGCCTTTGGCCTGCGCTTGCGGATTTCCCTTACCGCCTCAATCATCGTGTGCCCCGAGCTTATGATGTCATCAACTATTATCACGCTCTTCCCTTTCCACTCAAGCTCGGTCGTGACATTTATCCTCACTTTCCGAGAGCTAAGCCTTTCTTTGAGGAATATTGCCGACCGAAAGCCTATTGAATCCGCTATGGTTTTTGCCCACTGGCTGCTCTCAATGTCAGGGCCCACCACAACAGAATTTGCCTCAGGGAATTTCGATCGTATATATGCTGCAATCGCATTGTTTGCAGAAAGCTTTTTGCGCTCAATGTGGAAAAGGTCGGCTAAATTATGGACGCGGTGCAGGTGCGGGTCGACTGTGATTATTTTGTCAAGGCTGGCATTGAGAAGGGATGCCATGATGTGGTTTGAGACGCACTCGCCGGCATGGAACCTTTTGTCCTGCCTCATATATGCAAGATATGGCACAACGCCGATGACCTTTGTCGCGCCGAGCTCTTTTGCGGTGCGCGCGGCAAACACAAGCTCGATTATGGATTCATTGGGGTTCGGGTGCATGGTCTGCACTAAAACGACTTTGCGCCCATGGATGTCATCTTCAAAATCGAGGTGCAGCTCGCCATCGGGAAAGCGGGAGATTGCAATTTTGCCAAGGCGAAAGTCTGAGGCTTTGGCAATTCCCTGCGCAATCTTTGCCCCGTTTGTCAGCGGGAAAATTATCATAGTAGGACTACTATTTTGCCAAATAAAAACCTGCCTTTTGATTCTGCCTCCATGGATTTCGCAAAAGAAATGCCCTTGTATTTTTATTGCGGCCTAATTCAGGGCAAATAGCCAAAACGAGGGCTTTTGGCGATCGGTTTAAATTCCTTTTATGGAAGGATATACTTAGCATTTAACCGATTTTTCAGTCGGGAAAGGGGTGTATTTAATGAAGAATGTTGTTTCCAATGCCTTAAAGCTGGCTAAAGAGGGTGCGGCAAAGCAAAAACAGAATCCTGTTCCTTCAGTTGCGCCAGCTTCCGGCAAGAAGAAGTCAGGCGATGATGACCAGGATATTATCGACATGCTGGAAGCCAGCAAGGCAAAGATAAGGGTTGTTGGTTGCGGCGGAGGGGGATGCAACACTATAAACAGGATGACTGAAGTCGGAATACTTGGCGCGGAAACAATTGCAGTGAACACTGATGCGCAAGACCTTCTCAAAGTGAAGGCCGACAGGAAAATCCTCATAGGCAAAAAGCTTACGCGTGGCCTTGGTGCCGGTTCGGATCCTTCAGTCGGAGAGGCATCGGCGCAGGAGTCGATAGAGGACCTTGCGGATATCCTTTCGGATTCAGACCTCGTTTTTATAACATGCGGGATGGGCGGGGGAACAGGCACAGGATCAGCGCCAGTTGTGGCAGAGCTTGTAAAGGACCGCAAGGCACTTACAATCGGCGTTGTCACGCTGCCATTTAGCGTTGAAGGGAAGAAAAGGATCGAGAACGCAATGCACGGCCTTGCAAACCTGAGGCAGAACGCCGACACTGTGATTGTGATCCCAAACGNNGGCTGCAATGATAGGCCTTGGGGAGAGCAGCTCTGAAGGGGCGAACTCGGATTCAAGGGCACTTGAAGCCGTTGAGAACGCGCTCACATCCCCCCTGCTCGATGTTGACATCACGAATGCGGGAAGGGCGCTCATAAATGTCGTGGGCGGCTCTGACATGACGCTGCGCGAAGCCGAAATGATAGTTGAAGCGGTGAGCGCAAAAATCAGCTCGAACGCGCACATAATCTGGGGCGCGATG
>DUGC01000024.1 GCA_013331625.1 Candidatus Iainarchaeum sp.
GAGAACGGCTGGAGATTGACAAGATTAGTTGGTATTCCGGCAATTATGACCCCGCAGTTGAATAGCATCAGGTTTTTTGAAATGCATCCGGGGTTTTTGAGGAACATTATTGCTGACGGAATCAAAAGCAGCACTGCAGCCCCCCACAAGTACAGATTATATTCAAAGAGAAAAAGAAGCGGCATGCCGGTCAATACTACCCCTATTCCCGCAAGCAGGGTTATTAGGGTTAGGCAGATGCTGTGGCATATGCTCCATGAACTCCCGAGGGTTGAGAGGAACGCTGAAAGGCCGCTGAATGAGTTGAGGAGTTTTGCTTTGGGCGCATCCATCCACCCGGCGGGACGGTTTTGCGATTGGATTTGCGGCTCTATTTTTGCGTTCTGTGAAAAGTTTATCATTACCAAAACCTCAAAGCTTTACATGTTCTGTAAAGCATTCTTTATTTAAACCTTTCCTGAAAATCCCGCATGCAATTAGGCTCGGCGGTGCGTAAAACGACCCGCCCCTAAANNCAGCACACAACGCCGCCACCAGCAATTCATCACCCGCCTAAAGGCAAGTGCGTTCTTGCCAACGGCGTTGTAAAGCGGCCGGGCGCAATAGTGACGTCACAATCCCGTCAACGGAAAGGGCCACTACCAACGACTAAAGCCGTTGGCCTCCTTGGGGTTGGTGAATTATTCCGCGGCAAGACCGCAGGGCATCGAAATGAAACGTATAAACCCGTGCCAAGAGCACGGGAATTCAAAACAGATTAAATGCCTGAATTGCGCTAAAGCTTCCCCCTTATTTTCATTATATCCATGCCTTCTTTCATAAGTTCGCTGTCAAGGCGCATTTCCTCAATCGTATCAAGCTCCTCCAGCCTTATTGGAAGAAGCCCGAAAAAGCCCGCCCTTATTGAGTAGAAGAACCTCTTCAGGTTGAAAAAGCCGCTCTTGAGGTGCAGCAGTTCATGCATCAGTACAATGCGCAGCTCCTTGCGATTAAAGCTTTCAACAAGGCCAGTTGAGATGAAAACTGTTTTGCTGAGCGCTGAAACCACGAATGCAGATTTGTTGGAATCCTCAAACAGGTATAATTCCGGGGACGGGACCCCCAGTTTTGCCGCCTCCTTGGCAAGGATTCCCTCGATTTTCCTGTCAATGCGCCTCTTAAGCCCTATTTTTGCTATAAAAGGGGTGAAAACGTAGGATGTCGCGAAAAACGCAATCACCAGGAACAGCGCAATTGTGTGCACGGCATTGAATATCCCTAGAGGGTGGTTTTCCGATGAGTAAGACAGCGTTATCAGGAAAGCGAAAATGGCTGTCAGGAATGTCGACTTGAGGAAGAGATTCAGCTTAATAGACAGCCGCCTGTTGAAAAAAATCAGCGCCATTGCGCTTAGTGCGATAATGGCAATGAGAAAATAGTTAACAAAGGAAATCGTGGCGCCTTGGCCCAGCACACAACTGTTTATGCAAGTCAGTTCTGAAACCAATCACACAACCCCTAAATTTTCTTTAAATATTCTTCTTTAAATAAGCTATCGATGGCTCGCCAAATGTCGCTTTCAGGAAGTTTACGAATTTTTTTGAGATGCCGTTTGCGAGCTCCTCTTTAGTCACTTTTGCGCCATAAATGTACTTGAGGCCTCCCTTCCCTTTCTCGATTTCCCTTTCCAAAAGATTGCGGGAAAACATCCGGTCCATTGTAACAGTAACCGTGGTATACGCGACCTTGTTCCTCTTTTTCACAAAATCATATACCTGCCTGCAGGTCCTCTTGGAATCACCCAGCCAGAGGCACTCAAGTATGTCCGCCTCAAGGCCGCCCACAATCGAATTAAGGCCTTTTTTGTCAAAGTTTATTTTCGAAACATCCATAACAACGCCTCTTTGCCCGTTATATATACAGAACCCCGCATACATTTAAAAAAGTAATGCTTTACACTAATTGTAAAGCTTTATATACGGAGCTTAAAATGGGGTGTTGAAATGGAGCATGACTGCTGCATACAGGAAAAAAATAGCCATAATACTGAAGAAAACCGCGACCAAGATACAAAACAGCCTTCAAAAGTATTTCTGCTGATCGGCACATTGCTCATCGGAGCAGTGCTTGTACAGGCCTTCAACTTCACCCAGATAAACCAGGCAAATGGCCTTCTGGAAAAACAATCCGCGGCTGTTTCCCTTGCCGGCAGCAACGTGCAAAACGCTGGCGCACCGGATATGTCCGGCTGGACGGACAACGAGAAAATGAACTATGAAATGCACGGGGTAATTCCCGCGCGAGCCCAAGTAAGTGCAACAGCTTCTTCACCTGGCATAAACACCGCCCCGTCAACGGCGAACTTTTCAGAGGTTTCCCCAAAGGGCGTTCCGATAATTTACGGCAGCGAACTTGGGGTGGACTTTGATGATGTTTCGCCAAACAACCAGCAAAAAGCTAATGAAACCATAGCGGTGTTATCGGCCTTTGACCAGGAAAAAAGCGGGAAATTCATAGAATTGCAGGGGGAAAAGTTCCAGCGTTACATCAAAATCACATCACAGATATCCTGTGAATATTGTTGTGGCGCAGAAAGCATCATTTTCCCGGACGGGAAAAGAGCCTGCGGGTGCGCCCACAGCTATTCAATGAGGGGCCTTGCAAAATACCTCCTTGACAAGCATGCGGACGAATTTACAGACGACCAGATTCTTGAAGAACTGGGAAAGTGGAAAACATTATACTTCCCGGGGGCACTTGCCCAAAAGGCCCAGGCGCTCAAGGACAAGGGCATAGAGTTCAGCTATATCAACCTTGCATCGAACAAATACCGGGGGCTGGAGAACGGGGAACCACAAGGCGGGTCCATGGTCGGGGGATGCTGAATATGCAGAAAGAATTTTTGAGTAACGGGAAACCAAAAGGAGGTTAAGGCATGACAACAACAATCGAATACCTGGCAATAGCTGCTGTGGCAATAGTGCTCATAATTTCAGTAGTGCAAGCCACGCAACTCTCAAGCCTGAATGAAAAAGTCTCGCAAAAGAACACCGCCAGCGCTACACTTGATAGTGGCAGGGTGCAGGCAGGGGCTTCGCAAGGTTCAGTGCCGCAGCAAACGGCGCCTCCAAGCCAGCAAATGGTCGGTGGATGCTAACATGCCCACAGGCTGGTGAGGCAATTGGGCTTATTAATAAAGAGGATTGAAAATAAGCCCAATTCCCCGGCAAAAGCCACAATCGCGCTGCTCCTTGCTGCAGCAATATTATCTGGCGGTTGCCTTGCGCAAAAGAACGATGAATGCACCCGCAATGGATGCACGATAAAAGGAAATGGCAAAAACACGGTTCAAGGCATCAATAATGCGACTGCGCAAAAAGTGCGGGACAGTGATTTTGCGGCAAAAAAGAGCCATGATGAACTGCTGCAGGAAAAAGTCGCCCCGCTAAAAGGGGCAGTCCTGCCGGTAAAGTGGGAAAATGCCTTGGTGAAGGCAGTTCAAGCCGGCGTAATTGACCTCAATAGATACAAGAGATCACTCAATAGAGGCGGAGCGGAGCTTACCCCTGGACATGAAAAGCTTTTTTTGGAAGGAAGCGATGAGAATATTCCCTTCACGCATGAGAATGCTTACTTTAACCTGAACATGCTCTGGCCGCTCGGTTTGGTCAACGAAAACCCAATCCTCACAAAAGGGCAGATTTATGATGCGCTTCTAGCCGCCAATTCTTACTGGCCCACACAAACTTACGCGGGCATCGCGCAATATTTGGAGGGGAATGGAAAGGATTTTAGCGGGATTGATGCAAAAAAACTTTTGGGCCATGATTATTCAAGCCAGAAAGGATAGAGCAAAATCAGAAATTCATTGAAAAACAAAACAGTCCAAAAATAAACTTGGGGAGAAGCGCATGCGCAAACTAAAACACCCTAAAAATCCGGTGAATTTCAACGAGCCATTCGGCAAAAAAAATGCGGCCAATAAAATGGCGATTATCTGCATCACCCTTCTTCTGGTCTCGGGGGTAATATTCCTGGCAACAAGCCTTAGCCTGACGCATAGCCTGATGCAATATCAGCAGAATGAATATCCGGGTTACATGGAAACGCTCGTAAATTACCATGTGGCATTCATGATTATTCTGGTGATTGCAGCAATAATTTTTGGCGGGGCGGCTTATAGTGTTTTAAATGAGAATGGCGTAAAAAATAATGGCAAAAGGTTTTTTGGAGGTGATTCAAAATGACCAATGTGAAAGACCCGAGTTGCGGAATGGAAATAGAAAAAGAGACCGCAAAGTTTAGGGAAACCGTGAAAGGCAAGGATTACTATTTCTGCTCCAAGGACTGCAGGGACAAGTTCCTTGCTGGTAATTCTTCCAAAACAACAAGCCAATACAATCACAACCATGGGAATGGTTCACCTGCCGAGAACAAGGGCGAAGGCATTTTGAAAGAAACCATGGCAATAAAGGGCATGCATTGCGCTTCCTGCGCCATTACAATTGAAAAAGCCATCAAAAAAGTTCCGGGCGTCGAATCGGCAAATGTGAACTATGCGAGCGCAAAAGCAAGCGTATCTTATGACAAGGCAATGGCAAACAGGGGCATGCTCGTCAAGGCGATAGAAAAATCCGGCTATGGCGTTGTGGAAAATGATTCTGGGGAAAAGGGCAAAGTAGTGCTGAAAGTGAGCGGAATGGAGAGCCAGCACTGTGTTGGAATAATAGAGAACACGCTTGCAAAAGTGGACGGGGTGAAAAGTTATCGGGTAAACCTTGCAACCGGAAAAGCCACGGTTTTCTTTGACATGGCAAAAACAAACGAAGCTGAAATGATAAAAGCGATTGAAAACGCAGGATATGGGGCTGAAAAAGCAACAAGCGCTGATTCGGAAAAATACGCGCGGGAAAAGGAAACCAAAGAGTATAAAGACAAGTTCATTGCCTCCTTCATTTTTTCCCTGCCGCTAATGTACCTCATGTTTTCCAATTATTTCCCCCTACCCGCCCCGCAAATAATTGTTGAAAATCAGGCAATACTCCAACTTGCCATGGCAACGACTGTAATGTGGGTGGGAAGGGACTTTTTCACTTCCGGTTTCAGGGCCCTTTTCCTGAACAGGGTTCCCAATATGTACTCCCTTATAGCGGTAGGCGTTGGCGCTGCATACGGTTACAGCTTATTTGCAGTAATTGCAATACTCACAAAATCCGCCTTGTTTTCTGTGCACGACCTATACTTTGAAGTTGCAGCAGCCCTGATAACTTTCATTCTCCTGGGAAAATATTTCGAGGCTCTTGCAAAGGGGCGGACTTCCGAGGCTATAAAAAAGCTCATGGGGCTGCAGGCAAAAACGGCGATTGTTGAAAGGGGTGGAAAGGAAATGGAAGTGCCAATTGAAGACGTCCAAGCCGGGGACATAGTTATAGTAAAGCCGGGGCAGAAAATCCCCGTGGACGGAAAACTTGTCGAGGGGCATTCCTCTGTCGATGAGAGCATGGTTACCGGGGAGAGCATCCCTGCCGAGAAAAACATTGGCGACACAGTAATAGGCGCAACAATAAACACCACCGGCTCATTCAAGCTCCGCGCGGAAAAAGTAGGCGAGGAAACCGCACTTGCGCAAATAATAAAGCTCGTGGAGGAAGCCCAAGGGAGCAAAGCGCCAATACAGGAGCTCGCGGACAAAATTTCAGGCTTCTTCGTGCCAATAGTAATTGCAGTTGCAATACTCTCAGGCCTGTTCTGGTTCTTCATTGCAGGGCAGCCCTTCCTGCTCGCATTCACTATTTTCATAGCAGTGCTTGTGATTGCATGCCCCTGCGCTGTAGGCCTCGCAACTCCAACAGCAGTAATGGTTGGCACAGGCTTGGGGGCCGAGAACGGAATATTAATCAAAAGCGCCGCAGCTTTGCAAAAAGCCCATGAAGTTGATATAATAGTCTTTGACAAGACCGGAACGCTCACAAAAGGAAAGCCTGAACTCACCGACGTGATTGCGCTGAAAGGATTCAGTGAAAAAGAAGCGCTTGAAGCAGCTGCGGCAATTGAAAACAAGTCCGAACACCCACTGGGAGAGGCTATTGTCAAGGGCGCAAAAAACAAAGGCATAAAATTCGATTCTGTTGAGAAGTTCAATGCCATAAGCGGAAAAGGGATAGAAGCAACATACAACAAAAAACAAATCATCTTGGGAAACAGG
>DUGC01000085.1 GCA_013331625.1 Candidatus Iainarchaeum sp.
CGTGATTTTTACCTTCGAGCCTTTGAGGGCAATGAGATAGCCAAGGATAGCGGATTTTTCAGAACCTGAGGACCAGAGGGGCGCGTTCATGATTATTTCGGAAGGCACTTTGTGCGTTGAGTAAAAGCGCGAAACGAACTCGGCAAAAACCCCATCATAATAATCAAAGCGGAACTCGCGGCGGCCCAAAATCACGCCTTTTGAGATGGTGAACATTTCAATGAGACATGTGTCTCCGTTCGGGACAAGCGCCACCACATCCTGGTCATAATTTTTAACCAGCTCAACTTTCTGCCTCTCCTCAATATGCAATATCGCCTCGATCTGCATGCGCTTTTCGAGGGCCTTCTCAAAGTTTAGTTCTGCTGAAGCTCCCTTCATCTCCTTTTCGAGTCTTTCAACAAGGCCCTTGCGCTCCCCTTTCAAAAACCCTTCCGCGCCTTTAACCTGCAGGCCATATTGCTCTTTTGTGACATTGTTAATGCACGGGGCGGTGCAGATCCCTATATGGTAGTTGAGGCATGCCCTCTTGGGCATCACGGCGCAGGTCCTTACCTTGAAGAGCTGCACGCAAAGGTTCATGAGCTCATTCCTTGCTGCCCCGTCAACATACGGGCCGAAATACTTTCCGTCCTGCAATACTTTGCGCGTTGTAAGGATGCGCGGGAACTCCTCCCCTGAGAGCTTGATATATGCAAAAGCCTTTGAATCCTTGAGGTCAATGTTGTATTTTGGCTGGAGCTTTTTCACAAGGTTGCTCTCCAACAGCAGCGCCTCAACCTCATTATCAACAACAAACCACTCGATCTGCCTGATCTGCCCGACCATTGCCGCTATGCGGGGAAAATGGTTCTTGTTTGTAAAATAACTTGAAACCCTTTTTTTGAGGCATTTTGCCTTCCCTATGTAGAGCAGGCCATTGTTTTCTGCGCGGAACAGATACACTCCGGGATCTATGGGAATTGCCTTGTAATCGGGTTTGCGGCCTTTTTCCAGATAGATCATCCAATTACCTTTGGATTTGGCGGCTTTTCACCCTTGCTTTGGGCAGTTATCTTTTGGGCACCGTCAGGCACCATCACTTTTTTCAAATACTGGCCGGTATAAGAGTTGCGCACTTCCACCACATGCTCCGGAGTGCCGCCTGCAATGAGCGCCCCTCCGCCATCCCCGCCTTCAGGGCCAAGATCAATGATATGGTCGCATGACTTTATCACATCAAGGTTATGCTCTATTACATAAACCGTGTTCCCCTTGTCAACAAGCCTGTTGAGGACCCCGATAAGCCTTGACACGTCCTCAAAGTGCAGCCCCGTAGTCGGCTCATCGAGCATGTAAACAGTGTTTCCGCGCTTTTGCTTTGCAAGCTCGCGCGTGATCTTGACCCGCTGTGACTCCCCGCCCGAAAGCGTGGTGGAGCTCTGCCCGAGCTTTATGTAACCAAGCCCCACATCCACCAAAGTCTGCAGCTTGCGGCTGATCATGAAGTGGTTTTGGAAAAACGCGAGTGCCTCCTCAGCACTCATGTCAAGCACATCAGCTATGCTCTTGCCCTTGAATAATATTTCAAGCGTTTCCTTGTTGTAGCGCTTCCCCCTGCACTCCGAGCATTCAACATACACATCAGGCAGGAAATTCATCTCTATTTTTATCACTCCGTCCCCTGTGCATGCCTCGCACCTGCCGCCCTTCACATTGAACGAGAACCTCCCTTCGCGGTATCCGCGCGCCTTCGCTTCCCGCGTTGAAGCGAAAATGAACCGGATATCATCAAAGAGCTTGGTGTAGGTTGCAGGGTTCGAACGCGGCGTCTTGCCGATCGGGTCCTGGTCAATCACAGTCACATTCCTCACATTGTCAGGGACAATAACCTGCCGGTGCTTTCCAATCCTCTCGCCCTGGAGGCCAAAGTGCTTTTTTAGGCAGGGCACAAGCGTCTGGTTCATCAATGTGGATTTCCCTGACCCTGATACCCCTGTTATTGCACAGAGCACCTGAGTTGGAAGCTCCACGTGCAGGTTGCGCAGGTTGTTCTCCTGACAGCCCATCAGGCTAATGTGGCTTGCAGGCTTCCTCCTCCTGTCAGGCACCCCGATTTTCCTCTTTCCGCAAAGGTATTTTCCGGTCAGGCTCTTCTCGCTTTGGGCTATCTCTTCAGGAGTACCACTCGCAACAACATGGCCCCCGTGCACCCCTGCACCCGGCCCCATGTCAATAATATAATCGGCGCTGGCAATGGTTTCCTCGTCATGCTCGACGACAATGAGGGTGTTGCCCACATCGCGCAGCCGCTTTAATGTCCTAATGAGCTTGTCATTGTCGCGCTGGTGCAAACCTATAGAAGGCTCATCAAGGATGTACAGGACGCCCATGAGGTTCGACCCTATCTGCGTTGCAAGCCTGATCCTTTGCGCCTCCCCCCCTGAAAGGGTGCGCGCTGAGCGCGATAGCGTTAAGTATCCGAGGCCAACGTTTTTCAAAAAACCGAGCCGCTCGCGTATTTCCTTTAGCACCTGCTTTGCGATATAGCGCTCCTTCTCATTGAGCTTCCCATCAACATTTGCAAAGAAATCCACTGCCGAAAGGATGCCCATATCAGTTACGTCAATTATGGATTTTCCGTCAATTTGCACCGCAAGCACGTTCTCCTTGAGCCGTTTTCCATTGCACTCCTCGCAAGGCTCCGACATCATGTACTTTTCTATTTCCTCCTTGCGCCAGTCAGATTCGGTCTGCTTGTAAAGGCGCATAGTCTGCGGTATTATGCCTTCAAAGCCGTTTTGCATATTCATGGGGTAGCCGTTGCTCCAGCGGTAGTTTATCGGCTCTTTTGAGCCATAAAGCAGCACTTTCAGCTGCTTTTCAGACAGCTTTGAAATGGGGGTGAAAACGTCAAACCCGAACTTTTTCCCGACAGCCGCTATCTGCTGTGACCTCCATGTGTTGTCTGATTTTGAATAGAGGGCGATAGCGCCATCCATGACGCTCTTTGACTTGTCCGGAATTACCAGATCGGGGGATATCTGCATTATCTCGCCGATCCCATGGCACGAGGGACATGCCCCGAAAGGCGAATTGAACGAGAACATGCGCGGCTCAAGCGGCTCGAAAACAACATCCAAGTGGTTCGGGCACGCCCCGTAAGTTGAGTAAATAGTCTCACCCTTCCCGCGCTCAAGTTCCTTGAGCCCCTTTTTGCCTTTGGAATTTGCTTTCTTTGCCATTGCAGCTGCTGCGTCCGCAGCTTTCTGGTCCAGCACGACCAACACGCCCTTGCCGACATGCAATGCATGGTCAACAGCTTCCGCAACCCTCTGGCGCTCATCAGCACTGATTGCAATGGTGTCGACGACAGCCTCAATCCAGTGCTTTTCATAGCGCGTGAGCTTCACCTCATCCCTGATTTTTTGCGAATCATAAATTTTCTCGTCCGCGCGTATTTTTGCAAACCCTTCGCGCCTGAGCTCATCAAACACCTGCTCATAAGTGCCCTTCATGCCGCGCACAAGTGGCGCAAGGATTGTTATTGTCTTCCCCTCCTCGGCCATTATGAGGTTTGTGATATTCTGTGCCGTCTGCGGCTTTATGGGTGAGGAGCACTTGGGACAGTGCATCACGCCGATGCGCGCAAAAAGCAGGCGAAGGTAATCATAAATTTCAGTCACCGTGCCAACAGTTGATCGCGGGTTTTTGGATGTCGTTTTCTGCTCAATGGAGATTGCAGGCGAGAGGCCGTCGATCGAATCGACATCAGGCTTGTTCATAAGGCCCAGAAACTGCCTTGCGTAAGCTGAAAGGCTCTCGACATAGCGCCTTTGCCCCTCGGCATAAATCGTGTCGAATGCAAGCGTTGATTTGCCCGAGCCTGAAAGCCCCGTGATCACTATGAGCTTGTTGCGCGGCAGCTCGACATCTATGTTTTTGAGGTTGTGCTCCCTTGCGCCCCTGACAATAATGGAATCCATCGCCATACCGACACCAAAATACACATGATAATGAACTAATAAAAAATCATTTTTTGCCTTTTGCAGGATTTTTCAATGCCTTTTCCGCTTTTGCCTCAGCTTTCCAGTTATTTTCAGCTTCCAGCTGCGCTAACGAGCTTTTCAGGTTTTCAAGAGCGTCCCGCAGCCTTATCGCATTCTCAAAATCAAGCTCTTCAGCGCAGCGCCTCATGCCAGCATCAAGCTCTGCAATTTTCCTTTGCACATCAGCTTTTGCCATGTGCTTTACGCCCCTGACATCGCGGCCCTTGTTCGCAACCGCCTTGATCACGGGCATCGGGGTTATTCCATTAACCTTGTTGAATGCGATCTGATCCTCCCTGCGCTTCCTTGTCTTTGCAACAGCCCCTGCAATCGATTTTGTCATAACATCAGCATAGAGTATCACGCGCCCGTTGAGGTTCCTTGCCGCCCTGCCGATAGTCTGGATGAGGCTGCGCTCATCGCGCAAAAACCCTTCCTTGTCGGCGTCCAGGATGCATATCAGGCTCACTTCCGGCAAATCAAGGCCTTCGCGCAAAAGGTTTATTCCCACAAGGACATCAAACTCCCCCGAACGCAGCTGGCGGATCAGCTCGATGCGCTCAAGGCTCTCTATTTCAGAGTGCATGTAGCGCACCTTGATGCCTTCCTTTGCCAAAAAGTCCGTGAGGTCCTCGGCCATGCGCTTTGTAAGTGTTGTGATCAGCACGCGCTCCCCCTGCCCGGTGGTTTTGTGGATTTGCGCAATCATATCCTTTACCTGCCCTTCAATCGGCCGCACCTCTACAATGGGGTCCAGAAGGCCCGTGGGGCGGATAATGAGCTCCACGACCTGCCCCGAACTTTGCAGTTCATACTCTGCAGGGGTGGCAGAAACAAACACGACATGGCTTAAAAACTTTTCAAACTCATCAAATTTCAGCGGCCTGTTGTCAAAAGCGCACGGCAGCCTGAAGCCGAAATCGACAAGGTTCTTCTTTCTTGAATAATCGCCGTTGTACATAGCCCTTGCCTGCGGGATCGTCTGGTGGCTCTCATCAATGATGAGCAAAAAGTCATCTTTGGGGAAGTAATTAAGGAGCACTGAAGGGGGAGTTCCTGCCGGCCTGCCGTCAAAGTGGCGCGAATAATTCTCAATCCCCGAGCAATACCCCATCTCCTGCAGCATCTCAAGGTCATATCTCACCCTTCGCGCAAGCCTTTCGGACTCAAGCGGCCCGAGGGATGGAAGGTGCTCTGCGAGCTCCTGCTTAATTGCTTCAATTGCCCGCTGCTGCTTTTCCTGCGGCACCACATACTGCCTTGCCGGGAAGAGCTGGCAGCTCTCGAGCGAATTGAGCAAAGTTGCATTCAGCGGCTCGATTTCGGAAATCCTTGCAGCCGCATTCCCCTCAAGCTCGATCCTGATGATGTTCTTGTCGTATGCAGGGATCACATCAATGACATCCCCGCGCACGCGGAACCTCCCCGGCTCAATCACAGTGTCGCTGCGCTCATACTGCATGTCAACGAGCTTTTTTATGAGCCCTGAGCGCGAGGCTTTTTCCCCCCTCTTCACAGAAATCGCCATTCCCGAAAAATCACGCGGGTCACCGATCCCGTAAATGCAGGAAATTGAAGCAACGACAATGACGTCATTGCGCAAGAGAAGGCTAGATACCGCATGCAGCCGGAACTTTTCAATCTCCTCATTCACTGTTGCCTCCTTTTCTATATATAAGTCGCTTGTGGGCAGGTAGCTTTCAGGCTGGTAATAATCATAATAGGAGATGAAGTATTCCACCCTGTTTTTCGGGAAAAGTTCCTTTAGCTCCGTGTAGAGCTGGGCTGCGAGGGTCTTGTTGTGAGCAAGGACCAGCGTGGGCTTTTGGACCTTTTCTATAAGGTTTGCCATCACGAAAGTTTTTCCTGACCCAGTGATTCCGAGCAGCGTCTGGCGCGGGTATTTGTAGAACCCTTCCGTAAGCTTTTTGATAGCTTCGGGCTGCCCGCCAGCAGGTTTGAACGGAGAAACAAGCTCGAATTTCATAACACCTATCTAGGCCGCGATGCTTTTAAACAAAACGAGAGGTCATTGCCGGTTCGGCGCGGCAAAATAAATTTACCTGACACAAACATAGGTGTAAAAGTCCGCTTTCGGATTGAATCCGGCCCTGTAATCCGAATACCTCTCAGCAGACCGAAAGCCCGCTGCCCTGATCTCTTCCAGCAGCTCATTGCGCTTGAAAGGATAGAGTTCAAGGCAGGATTTCGCCCCATCACGGCTGTCGGTGTACTGCATCACCACTTTGCGCGGCCCGATCTTTACTGGGATCCCCTGCACTTTTGTTCCGCAATATACATACTTGCCGCTATAGCGGAAATTGCCTGCCAGTATTTCCTTTTTGCAATCAAGCATGTACTGGTAGTTGCGCTCATCAATTATCAGGATCCCGCCCTTGCGCAAAACCAGCTTGAAATTTTCCAGTGTTTTGATCCTGTCGGATTTCCTGAAAAGGTGCGTGAGGGAATTGCCAAGGCAGAGCACGGCATCAAAGCGCCCCTGATCGAAATGGCGGTGCAAATCGCGCCAGTCAAATGTAGTAATGTCCAATTTGAGGTTGTAGCGCCGCGCATTCGCGCGCGCCTTCTTTATGAATTCATGTGAAAACTCGTTGCTCACAACCTCAAAGCCCTCACGGAGCAGGAAAATGGAATCGCACCCATCGCCAAGGCACGATTGGAATACCCTCTGGCAATTGTGCCGCCCAAGCATGCGCGGCAGAAACCCGTTCTCCCCCTTGCGCCTCTTCCCCCAGTTTATAAAATCGGCCCAGTGGTCCACGAATGCAGCAGTATAGCCAGCCTTTTTTTCCATGCCAACCAAAAGGATCTTCTTTTTTGCCAATAATAAAAGTTCTTTCCAAAAATTTTGACAATAGGAAATATTTTATAGGAGAATTTTCCTAATTAATGACATTTATGCCAGCACTACTGGACAAAAAGGATTACAGGATACTTGCCGCGCTTGATTTCGATGCAAGGATGCCCCTCTCAGAGCTCGCGAAAAAAACAGGCCTGAGCAAGCAGGCTGCTGACTACAGGATCAAATCAATGCTCAAGCATGACGTAATTGAGGGCTTTTATCCCCTTATCAACAGCCCCCTGCTCGGATATATCTACTGCCGCACATTCCTCCAGCTCAAATCCCTTACGCCACAGCAGGAGCAGGAACTGCGAAAATACATCCTCACAAACAAGAGGCTCTTTTGGGCATTCTCTCTCGGGGGCACCTATGACTACCTCTTTGTCTATTGGGTGAGGAGCCTTTCGGAATTTGAGGATGTCAATTTCGAACTTGCGGAAAAGTTCGGCCATATTATCATGAACAGCACTCAAAACGTAATAACCAATGTGATACATATGTCTCATAAGTGCCTTGCCGACAAAACCGAACCGGTCCGCTTCGACCTTTGCGAGCAGCGAAAAACCATCGACCTCGATGAAACCGACAGGAAAATACTCAGTTCCCTCGCCCTTGACGCTCGGCAATCACTTGTGGAGATTTCAAAAAAGTGCAACGTTGCCCCAAAGGTCGTTGCATACAGGATCAAAAAGCTCGAGGCTGGCAAAGTTATTGCAGGTTACAGGCCCATTATCAATTATGAAAAAATCGGCCTCACTTATTTCAAGGTCTTCCTCAACATCTCCCAGTGCAGCCACAAGGAGTTTTCAAAGCTGCAGTCACATCTCCTCTCCCATCCGAAGGTGATCTACCTCGTGCACGGGATATCAATGCCGGCAGACTTTGACATTGAGCTGCTGGCGGAATCCAGCACCGATTTCTTCGATTTCATGAAGGAGCTCAAAAACATTTTTCCGTCGCTCATAACAGACTACCAGTACCTCATCTACACAAAGACCCTCAAGGTGAATTACGCGCCATTTTACTGAGATTATTTTCAAAGTGGCAAGCATAAACATCTATTCCCTCCATATGCGAACTCCAAGAATCTTTGTCAGAGGAAAATGTTCGCAAGAACGAGCGAGACCAGCCCTGTCACTGTGCTAATTACCAGCAGGTGGTTCTTGAGGCTTGGCGTGTTCTCCACAAATGTCAGGATCGCTATTTTGGAGATATAATACACGGAAATTATCTGCGCGCCTACAAAGCCCACTCCACTCAGCTCCCCAAAGTCATTCCAGAGCCAGAGGGCAAATGTCAGGAATATAAGCGCCCTGAAAAACATCTTCCCCCCAAAAAGGATATGCACTAAAAGCGAGAGGGCGAAAAGCCAGAAGAGGTTGGAGAGAAGGAAATTTACCACCCAGCCAAAATTGAGGCTCAAAAGGTTTCCAACAAATTCAAAAAACGTGCTCATGCGCTTCACTTAAAACCTATTGTATGTCGTCTCCATGAATGCAAGGAGAAACGCAACTACCATGCCGATCGGCGACACTATCGCATCCTTTAGAAAATCGATCCCGACGCCTTCGATAAAGAAGCTGCCGGCGTAAAATGCGGCAGTGATAACAAGGGCATGGACTGCGTTCCTGAACAAAACCATATATGATCTGGCCCGGATTAAGTATATTTAATTTCTTTTCAATTTTTGACCGGATTCAATAAAAAAGCAATAAAAAATACACAAAATGGCAATAAAATGCATTATTCATTTCACAGTGACCTCAAGTTCATTTTCCAGCTTCGCCAGCACTTTCTCAAAAAACCTTTCGGGAAATGACTTGCCCATCTTGGGCGGGCAGCCGCAATTGAACGTCCCTGCGCGGCGGAAATTTTCCGAATTGCGCCAGATATTTTCAAGCGAATCTTTCCAGATGTCCCCGAAAATTGTGATGTCATCCCCGGGGCACCTTAGCACCTTGCCGCTCAGGGTTACATACATGCCGCAAGCCAGCTGGTTGCAGGGGTGCGCCCCCGCATATGCTGCAATCCCTTCACTTTTGATCTGGCCAAATGTCTGAATCCCCTTCTCCAAATTGAATTTGTAAACCTCAGTATAGAGGCCAATGAGCTTTTGCTCCGATGGCGTGATCTTTGCCCATGCAGCCTCGCCAGAGCACCTGCCGCTGACCATAGTAGGACAAGTAACTACGTAAATGTTCCTCTCGCGCCCCCACTTGTATATATCAAGGATCTCATCGAAATTTGCGTTCGTTATCGGCGTGCAAAGAAGCGCGAGCGAAGTAGGATTCTTTGCATTCAATCCCGCAGCCGCCAAAAGTTCGAGGGCACGGTTCCGTTTCAATGTGTAGCCATCAATGCCACCTACCATCGCATCCTGCACTTTCGGGTCAAATGAATTGAAACCAAGCAATATGCTCGCGTTCACCTTTGCGAGCTCGGCCACGAGTTCTTCACCGCTGAAGATGCCATAGTGAGAATACCACTTCGCAACGAGCCGGTCATCGCCGATCACAGTGCCCTTCGTGAATATCAGCGGTATTATTTCATTGCGTCTGAGGAACCTTAAAAATTCAAGGAAGCGCAGGTTCTCAAACGGCTCGCCGGCACCAAGGAACTTGACTGAGCTCAAGCCAAGCTTTTTTGCACTCAAAATAAGCTCCACAAGGTCATCATACCCCATGGGCCTGCGCGCGCCGATATCCACGCGGTTGTTCCTGCGAAAGCAGTGCGGGCAATTGAGGCTGCAAAAGTTACCGAAATCAATGTCGAGTGTGAGCAGCTTGCCCTTATTGTTTTCAAGCTCCTTTTTACTAAATGCCCACCCATTCACATCATTGATGTAATTGGCAGGAAAATTGCCTTCAAAGACTTTCGGAACACACGGATATATCTTCATGATATAACTGGCCCAAAGAAGCTATATTTAATTATTTTCTGATTTTTGACCAAATCAATTAAATAGTAGTTTGCATTTACATAAAACGGTCAAATATGGCTAAAATTGCCCTCGATCTCACGGACAGGAAAATACTTTCCGAGCTTGACAGGAACTGCCGCATCCCTGCCTCGATCCTTGCAAAGCGCGTGGGAAAATCGCGCGAAGCGGTCAAATACAGGGTCGGCCAGCTGGTGCAAAGCGGCGTGATAGAAAAGTTCCAGGCAGCAATCAACCCAAGCAAGCTCGGAAACCTCATGTTCAAGGTCTACCTCAAGCTCGAAAATACCCCTGATGAACGCGAAAAATTTTTTGAGGAGCTCAAAGAGAACAAGCAAATTTACTGGATGGGCATCTCTGATGGCGCGTATGACTGCGTGTTCGCAATTCTATCCAAAAGCGCCGAGGGCTTTTATGACGAGATCAACTTTTTGCTCTCGCGCTGGCAGCACCTCATAGTGAGCAAGTATGTGGGCACAATGGTTGACACCACCGCCTACAACAAAAAGTTTTTCCTCAGCGAAAAAGACGGGATACCAAGGCTCGTGGCCGGCCAGCATGCTGAAAACAGCGTGGACGGGCTCGATATGAAGATACTTTCCATCCTTGCAAACGACGCGCGCCTGCCCATTGCCGAACTTAGCAGGAGGGTTGGATCCACAATCGAGATTGCGCGCAGCAGGATCGGGAAGATGGAGGAAAAAGGCATCATTGTAGGGTACAGGATCGCAGTGGACTTCAACAAATTGGGCCTCGAATTCTTCAAGGCGATACTCTACTTCAAGTCCCTTTCGGAAAAAGACGAGAAGGCGCTATATGAGTGGATGAGGGTGCACCCCAATTCGCTCTACTATATCAGGAGCCTTGCGCCATGGGAAGCCGAGTTCGAATTTGCAGTGGAGAGCTACCAGCACTTCAACAGCATCATAAACGAGCTGCGAAGGAAGTTCCCCCAAGTGATCAGGAACTACGAGCACCTCATAATGATCTACGAGAGCTGGATGCCGGCGTACAGCGAGATGCTCAGGGCGAAAACAACGAGCAAGCCGGTTTTGCAAAGCAATGATAAGCATTTTAAGCCTGAAAGACTACTTTAATGGAAAACATGCTGCTCAAAATACGCTACCCAAAGCTCTTAGGGCTTCTTGCAACAGTTGCCGTGGCATACTTTGCGGTAAGCGAGAGCGCTTTTGATCCGATGCGCATCTATTTCCAGCAGCTTGGCTATATCGGGACATTATTTGCAGGAATCCTCTTTACATATGGATTCACCGCAGCCCCTGCAACCGCGATGTTTGCCACAATTGCAAAGCAGCAGAACATCTTTATTGCAGCAGCCATCGGAGGGATAGGGGCGCTTATTGGCGATATGCTCATATTCAAGATACTGCGCCATTCATTCAAAGATGAGATCGACCAGCTCTCAAAAGAAAGGCCCGTTGCCGCAATGGGGAGTGCGATCCCTACCTCAATTCGCGGCTACATCATGCCCATACTGGGCGGGTTCATAATTGCTTCGCCCCTGCCAGATGAAATAGGAGTAGGCATGCTCGCGGCATCGACAAATATCTCAGGCAGGGCATTTACAATATTTTCATTTTTGCTAAACAGCGCCGGGATACTGGCCATCCTCATCCTTGCAGGCGGACTGTAAGGCTCATACCTGCATCTGCTTTACTTCGCTTTTTTCATAAATGTCAAGGCCGCTTTTCCTGTTCGTGAGGGGGATCATTACAGTCGTGAACAAAATGCTCAGCAGTATCAGGTAAAACGCTATTTCTGAAAAAGAAGAGAGCTGAAGGGCCAGCGCAGCTACCGCAGGACCGCTCTGCGCGCCAAGGGCCCCCTGCACTGCAAGCAGGGGATATGATGCAAGGACAGCCGTTGCAAGCCCCCTTGGATTCATTGCAGCAAGCACGCTCTTGTGCTCAAAGTACTCCGAGCCTTTTGTTGAAAAATACACCACAAAATAGCGGATTATGCAAAGCATTATCATGAGCACAAGGGCAATTGCAAAATTGACTAAATTCCCAAGTGTGACCACAATCCCGAGGAACACGAAAAAGAAGGTCCTTATGAAAAAAGAGATTTCCGACTGGAACTGGGCTATTACAGGATAGCTCTCAACATCCATCGAGTGCATTATCCTGCGCACAACCGCTTCGTTCCCAAGCACCAGCCCGAATGCGAGCACCGCAATGGCTCCGCTGCCGCTCAGGAACTCCGCAACGGAGTATAAAAGGAGCACAAGGGCAAAAGTGACCATGTAATTGTAGCCTTTCTCGATTTTTGAGAGCGCAAGAATTGATGCCACGCCTGCAAGGAGCCCTATGAAAATCCCCACGGAAAACTTGCCCGCAATCCCTTGCGAGATTAGCTGCAGGTCTACTGCGCCCGTGATGAGGGCCTGCGTAAGGACGATGGCCAGCACAATTGAGAGCACATCCGAAATCGAGGATTCGAGCGTGAGGAAATTGCGCACTTTCTCAGGGTGCGAAACGCCCCGCTCGATTGAAATGGTAATACCAGCATCAATCCCGCCGACAATTGCGCCAAACACCGCGCCCACAAGCCAGCTCATCCCAAATGCGGCGAAAAGCAGCGCAGACCCCACAATCGAGATAAGCATGATAAATAGCGCCACGGCAAGCACGCGGCCGCTCTTGAACAGGACATCAAAGACATTGAGGCTCATGCCGCCGTCAAAGAGCAGCACCACGAGCGCAAGCGTTCCCACAAGGCCCTGCAGGCCTATAAAGTCGTTTGCATCAACATAGCCCGAAAGCTTGAGCCCATAGCCAATTGCAAGGAGCAATAACGCGCTCGGGACCATGAAACGCTTTGCAAAAAGCTCCCCGAAGTACCCTATGACAATGATCCCGCCAAGGATCAGGAACGCAGTTTCAATCGATATGGGCATTTTCAGCATAATAGAAACTTGAACAACTTAATAAAAGTGCCTGAAAGGGGAAATTTATAAACGCACAAGCCCTAGTAAATAATGGCGACCTAATGCCCAAACAGATAATACCGCCCAAGGATTATTTGCCCCAGCTAAGGGAAATGATTGAAGAAAACCCAAGATTGGCTGAAGAGAGACAGACACTGATTGATGAGATAGCAAAAGGTTTACAGAAGCGCAAGAACCCCCAATGGAGGCATCACCTTCAGGAAAATGCCGCAATAGCGGCAGACGAGATCCTGATTGACAGGCTGTTCCATGCAAATTCACCAGATCTCGGAGCAAGAATGATCGCCAGGGCCAGAATAAGACATGCATTACTTGGGCTGCAAGCTGAGGAAAAAATGAGAAGGAGGACAATGAATTCCCGGTTTGCCCCGCTAACTTACCCCGAAATTGCAGGCGGGAAAATTCCCCGGCCAAGGGGAAGGCCACGAATGTAAAACGACCCGCCCCCAAAAGGGGCTGGCGTTCTTGAAGCGCACACGCCAGCCGGATTCCAAAAACCGCAACTCCCTTTTTGGGGTAAACGACCTTTCCCGTCCAATCGCGCAGCGACTCATTGAACAAAAGCCGCGCAAAAATGCCCTTCTTCGCCCTTCTTTTGTGGTACTCCCCCCAGAACGCACCACCCATCATGACTGATTCGAACGGTGAACCTATAGTGTGGTGCTTGGCTCGATGCCCCTTTTCGGCTTTGACACCTTTTCAATAGTGTCGCCGGTACTGTTCCCGCCTGTTGGATCCATCACAATTGGCCTGATGGGATTTCTCGAGCTTGCAGGAATGAGGCAGTAGGGGATCTCCGCGTTAATTTTCCAGCTTCCTCACAAACCCGTGGTTGCCATCGACTTCGATTCGGTCGCCGGTCTTTATGGCTTTCGTGGCAATTTTTGTGCCTACAACGCACGGAACCCCAAGCTCGCGCGCAAGTATTGCCGCATGCGACGTTATCCCGCCCTCATCGGTCGCGATTGCCGCAGCTTTCCTCATCCCCTCAATGAAATCCGGGGAAGTCATGGAAGTTACAAGTATATCCCCCGCAGTTAGCTTTTCAGCTTCCTTTGGGCTCATGGTGACAAAAGCCCTTCCGGTCCTGCGGCCAGTGTTTGCGCTAAGTCCCTGAATCTCAAGCAGCCCATGGGCAAAGGCTCTTTCAGCAAAGACCTGCTTCGCCCTCCTTTGCGCCTCTGCACCTGTAAATATCAAATAGTCATCATGGAACTCTTTCCAGATTATGAGACAGTTCTTCATTCTTGCTTTGAGATCGCTTTTTTTGAGCAGCCCGTCTGCGATCTTTGGCATATCACGCGGAAGAGTGTATGCCATCTCGATTTTTGAAAATCCTTTTCTCCTGCCGATCTCATTGAGGAGGAGATCAAGGTAGTGGTTTGCGCGCATGATGTGCTCCTTGCGGTAATCCTGCACCCACACAAAACAGCTCACGAGTTCAACCAGAGCCATTTCTTTCTCTCCAAGTGCAAGCCCGGAAATCAAGGCCTTCTTCTTTTCAAGGGCTTCATTATCAGCCCTTTCCAGTTCAGAGAGATATTTTGCAGAATCTGGATACTTGGCCAAAATATCCACGAGTTCTTTTTTGAAATACTCTTTGCCAAGCACTTGCGTGCTATAGTAACTATTGCGCGCCCAGAAATATTTCGTTGCGTGCTCATCGAGCAGGGATTCCGCATTTTCCCCTTCTTTTTTCCGTGCAGCAATTGAAAGCATGTCCTTGAGCTCCCTTTTGCTGAAGGAATCCTTCGCCGGAAGGGTAATAATGGAAATTTTCCTCCGGTCAACCCCGATCTCCCTGAGGCAATCCTCCGAAGCCATGGAAATCGGCTCGACAAGCCAGTCGAGCCTGTACCATGCAAGGTATTGCTTCCTGAACTGCGAATACACGTTGAAAAGCTCGCGATCCTCAAGGCTATTGAATTGCATGGAATCGATTTTTCTAAAAATTGCCTCAAGTTTTTCCTGCTCCGCCTCAAGGTCAGACTCGAATTTCTGCAGGTTTTGCGCAACAGAGTAAAAATCAATCATTTTCCTGCCCAAGGCCTTGAGCGGCTCCATCCGGTTGAGCCATTTCACTATGCTGCCTTGGAAGATGACAGTAGTGTCAGGAAGTGAATAGCCAAAGTATTTGCGCAAAGGCTCCATCGCAGCCTCAAGCGGCAGGAAGAGCGAATGCAACCGCGCCTGCCTCTCCCAGATGAACCATTCGTCATTTTCCATTTTTTAGCCTCTCAAGCTCTTTTATGAAATATTTCTCTTCGGGGAGCCCAAGCTCTGCCCTAATGCTTATAATCCTGCGCAGGTACTCCTTCCTTATTGCGGGAGGCTTTTCATTGTAAATTTCCCTGCCATAAAGGAAACAATCCAGAGTGTCCATGTCTTTTGCGATCTCAACATATGGGTCAGAAGAGTAAACCTGCTTGTCGCTATGGTTTGCTATCGCATTTGCTATCAGGGAAATTTTTTTCTTTGGCAGTTTCGTTATTTTTTTGAGTATTTTTCCCGCCATCTTCGCCCCGTGCCTTGCGTGATCTTTAAACCTGCCGGTCCTTATCGCATAAATGTCATGGAGCGCGGCGACCATTTCCACCAAGGCCCCGTCAAGCCCGCGCTTTTGCGCAAGTATCCGCCCTGTCTGTATGCAGCTGCTGCTGTGCTTTAGCTCCCACTCTATTGAATCATCGCGTCTTGAATTTGGCACCTTGCTTGCCAATATCGCGCGCAGCACGAACCTTTGCACTTTTTCACTATCAGTTAGGTTATTGCCGGTAAAATGATGGTACATACGAAGCTATTGCAAAAGCACGCTTAAATAACTTTACTACCCCCCTATAAGGGTATATTTATAAGGAAATTTGCCATTGCTTGTTTTATGGATGCAAAAATGCTTGAAAGTCTGGGCCTTACAAGCGGCGAGAGCCGGGCATACCTCTCGCTGCTGCGTATCGGCAGCGGAACTGCAGGCACTATTGCGCAGGACTCTGGCATCTCGCCTTCAAAAATATATGATGTCCTCAAAAGGCTCAGTGAAAAGGGGCTTTGCGGCAACGTGCTCAAGGGAAAGGTGAAGCTATACCGCCCCCAAGAGCCAGCAAAGCTGCACGACCTCGTTTCGGAGGAAAAAGAGCGGCTGAAAATAAAAGAGGAAGCCGTTTCCGGCCTCATCCCGGCCTTAGAAAAGATTTACCAAGCAAGCAGGCAGGAAAACCGCACTGAAATACTTGAGGGCATGCGGGGAGTGAGGCACTTTTTTGACATGTCGCTTGAGAGCACAAAAAAAGGGGACGAAATTCTCGTCATCGGATACCCCAAGGAAGCGAGCGAGCTCTTCAATGCCTACTTCAAGCAGTTCCACAAGATTAGGGCTGCAAAGGGAGTAAGAGCGAGGGTGGTTTATGATTATGACACATGGTTCCTCAAGGCAAGGGAGCAGCGCAGGCTCATGGAGCAGCGCTATTTGCCGCAAGGAATAGTGACACCCACATTCATTTACCTGTTCAACAACACAGTTGGCATCATCACGATCTCAAGCGGCCAGAAGCTGTGCTTCCTTNNTAGAAGAAAAAAAATAATTGGGAGCGGCCAGATTTGAACTGGCGTCGACACCAAATTGGGTGCTTGTTGCACGCCCCAAGGTGCCATACTAACCAAGCTATACTACGCCCCCGTAAGATATACCAATATCCCTTACGGTGAGTTTTTATAGTTAATTTAGCAAATCCCACGAATTCAATTAACACTCCCCCAAAAATAAATAGGGTATTTTCCACAATTTGATCAAGGTGGTTTCAGTGGACAAAGTCGTTCATTTCGAGATTCCGGCCGATGACGAGGAGCGGGCAAAGGCATTCTACGCGATGACATTCGGATGGGAGATCAACAGCGTTCCGCAGATGCACTACCACACCGTGACGACGGTGAAAACAGACAAGGGCAGGATGCCCATTGAGGGAGGGGCAATAAATGGCGGCATGATGAAGCGGACCCCTGAAATAAAGGGCCCGGTCATAACGATCAGCGTGGACAATATCGATGACGCGCTCACTAAAATCACGCGCTCTGGCGGGCAGATAGTTACGGAAAAAACACGCGTCGGGGATATGGGCTTTTCAGCATATTTCAAGGACACCGAAGGCAATATAATNNACGAAATACCGCATGCGCAAAACCGCTCTCCGCAGCCCATAAAACAATTTCGCCCCCTGATTCTATATGGACAAAGGCGGGGTGAAAGAGGGCATATTGTTCCTGCTGCTCCATGAATCGCCAGGGCCGGACGGGGCGGGCTTTACTTTTGAGGAGATCCGCAGGTTCCTTGAATTCAATGATGTGAAAGGCTATTTTGAGGACACAAAGAAGGCGCGCGCGGAACTTTTAAAACTGCTCGAAGAGATGAAAAAAAATAATTTCGTCGAAAAGCGCGGGGGCTTTGAGCATGTTGATTACACATGGGAAAATGCGGGCATGCATTTCCTTGCAGGGCGCGGATCACCTGATGAAGTCGGGCGGAGATGGAAAATACCATTATGGGGCGAAAGCAGCCATGAAGGCGAAGCCCAGCAGGCATGAACAATTCAGCGGCAGCCCCTTGTTCCGCTGTCAGTAAACGATGCCCCGTCCACAGGGATGAATTCCCATGAGTAGCTTTCAGGATTTAAAATGAGCTTTATTACGCCCCAATCAGAGGTGTTCCTGACAGCTGCAAGCGGGCTTGTTGCCCCTTCCCTTCGCATCGGCGCCCC
>DUGC01000005.1 GCA_013331625.1 Candidatus Iainarchaeum sp.
TGGAGCACATTGGGGTTGTAATCATGCATGTGCGCTTTTTCCGATAGCTCCCTATAGGGCGTGCTCATGTATTCGCTTTTATTGAAGTCAAATGACTGGCCGTCAAGGATCAGCTTAAAATCCGCGTGTGCGTGGTAGGTGCTTGAGTTGCTGTCAAAGTCCGTGCCCCCCTGCAAGCCCGCGCACCCTGAAAGCGCAAGGAGCAATAGCGCAACCGGGGGGAAAAACAGGGCTTTCAATTCCCAAAATTCCATTATATAATATGAAAAAACGATTTTATATTACGTTAGTGCCTGTTTAATCTATGAATTTTTTCGACCACAATTTCAGGGAGATATTCTTTTCACAGGTGGTTTCAATTGCAGGCGGCCTCATCGCCGGCCTTGCGCTGGCATTCTACACAGACCGCCTTCTCCTGATCCCGGGGCTTTTCGTGATCCTTCCGGGCTTTCTTGAGATGCGCGGCAATATCAGCGGCTCTTTTGCCTCGCGCCTAAGTTCCGGCCTGTTCCTCAAGGTAATTGATGCGGGCCGGATAAACACGCGCCTCATCCGCAGCAACCTTGTGGCATCTTTTGCCCTTGCAATCATTGTTTCAATGGTCCTTGGGGTGCTTGCCCTTGCATTCAATTATTTTGTTTCAGGGGTATTTTTGTGGAAAATTGTCCTTCTCCCGCTGCTTGCAGGGATTATTGCAAACGCAATCGAGATCCCCCTTGCGCTCATGGCTACTTTTTACCTCTTCCATATAGGCCATGACCCGAACAATATAATCGGGCCTTTCCTTACAACAACAGGGGACATTGTGAGCATATTTGCACTCCTTATAGCGCTGGTGGTAATTTGAACGGGGAAAAAGGCCACAACCTCCAGATTGAAAAGGTCCTCTCGTACTCATACCCGCACCTCTCAAGGCATGCAGTCCACAAAAGGCCGATATCGAAAAAAACCGCCTTTTATATCCACGAGTATGGCCCCCATAGCCATATTGTGCATGTAATAATGAAGGAGAGCATGAGGGTCCTGCTTTTAGCCTCAGTGATAAGCTCGCTTGGCGGCCTTGCGCTCGAAAACATCCGCTCATCATTCCTTGCAGTCGGCGCGCTTGTAGTGCTGTTGCCCATGATGAACAACATGATTGGCAATTATGGCGTGATAATTTCCTCGCGCTTCTCAACCCTCCTCCATGAGGGCAGGGTGGGGGCGGATTTTTGGAAAAGCGCTGAAGTGCGCATGATGCTGCTTCAGGTGATGGTTATTGCCGCAATCACTTCCCTGCTGGCAGCAGTTTTTGCCGTGGCGTTCACAGGGCCTTTTGACATTGCGCTTTTTGCAAAGATCGCGCTGGTTTCAATTGCGGGAGTTGGCATAATCGTCCTCCTGCTCTTTTTTGTTGCAATCATTGCAGGGCTGCATTTTTATAAAAAAAAGGAGGACCCCAACAACTTCCTGATCCCCATTACAACTTCAATTGCCGATTTCGGGAACATGTTGCTGCTCTCAGCGCTCGTTGTGCTTTTTTTCTAAAGGCTGCCATCGATTTTCCGCCACTTTTTGGTTTCAATCAGGAATAAAAACAAGTATGAATATCAAATTAATTGCAATGAATACTTATTGATCGGATGTCGGGTGCGGGGGCATAATTATGAAAGCGGGGCAAATTGCCGGTTCAGGGATTTTGGTTGGCATCATTATGGGGTCGAAGAGCGATCTTGAGGTAATGAGGGCCGCATCCGGGGTTTTGAAGGAGTTTTCAGTTGATTGCGAGATGAAGGTGATTTCGGCCCACCGCGCCCCGAAGCTTTTGGCGGATTATGCGCAAGGGGCGGCAGGACGAGGCATTGAGGTGCTGATTTGCGGCGCCGGCGGGGCCGCGCACCTTCCCGGCATTACAGCCGCGCTCACAAGGCTTCCCGTGATAGGCGTTCCGATTGAATCCAGGTCACTAAAAGGCCTTGATTCTCTCCTCTCCATCGTGCAGATGCCTTCAGGCGTTCCCGTTGCAACTGTCGGCATTGACAGTGCAAAGAATGCGGGGCTTTTGGCTTTGCGCATCCTTTCAGTAAAGTACCCGCAGCTTGCGGAAAAAATGGACGCCTACAGGGCCACGCTTGAAAAGCAGGTGCGCGAAACGGTTATCTGAAAAAATTGCATGTTTTCCTTCAATTCGCTTTTGCTGCTCCCTTTGGGATCGCCCCGGTACTCTTCCAAAAGCGCTGCATGATACAAAATAAGGAAACCGGGTGCAATAGAAGCCCTGGCCTGATTCCTGCGGTCAAATGCTGGCAGCGAATATTCATTCCGGCGCTTGGCGGCGGCATCCTCAGCGTCAAAGAATTTGTTCAAATCAAGGGCGCAAAATACTGCACGCTCGTTGGCGGAGCACATATGGCTCCCGCAGGCATCATATTGCTTTTTGCGCCGCACCTGCCTGCATAGCTATTTATATATTTGCATATACGAATATGTTATCATGGAAAGAAGGATGAAACTGCTAAAGGCGCTTGCCGATGAAACCCGCTTGAAAATAGTGCAATGCCTGTTGGGCGGGGAGCAATGTGCCTGTTCAATAGTCCCGTCCATTGGGAAAGCACAGCCAACTGTTTCTCGGCACCTTAAAATTTTAGAAGAGGCAAAAGTTTTGGAATCCAGAAGGAAAGGAATAAACATCTGGTATAAAATCAAAAGCAAGGATGCTATAAAAATAACGCTGCTTTTAGGAATTAAAAAAATAAACCTGAAAAGGGGCTGTTAAACAATGGAAAAGGAAAGCATAAAAAGAATTGTGAAAGAAAGCTACAAGAAAATTGCCGAGTCCGGTGAAAATGGGTGTGGTTGCGCCTGCGGATGCACTGGGCAAGACAAGGAACAAATCTCTGCGAGCCTGGGTTATTCGGATGCTGAAATAAACATGGTTCCGGAAGCAAACCTCGGGCTTGGCTGCGGAAACCCAATCGCACTCGGGGAAATAAAAGAGGGGATGTCGGTTTTGGATTTAGGCTCTGGCGGCGGCATTGACTGCTTTCTGGCTGCAAAAAAAGTCGGGCCAAAAGGGAAAGTCATTGGCGTTGACATGACTGAAAAAATGATTCAGTTGGCACAAAGAAACGCAAAAAAATACGGCTTTGAAAATGTGGAATTCCGTTTAGGGGATATCGAAGAACTGCCGGTTGAGAATAATTCGGTTGATGTCGTTATCAGCAACTGCGTAATCAACCTTGCCCCTGACAAGTCAAAAGTGTTCAGGGAAGCACACAGAGTACTGAAAAATGGCGGCCACTTTTTCGTTTCAGACATTGTTTTGCTAAAAGAACTCTCTGAATGGCAACGCGAAGACAAAGAGCTCATCGCAGGATGCGTTGGCGGAGCAATAATGCGCGACGAATATTTAAAACTTGTAATTGGCGCAGGATTTGATGTAAAAGTCATTGGAGAAGACATTGCAATTAGCAAGCGGCAATACAATGGAATGCCGCTTGAAAGCCTCAGGATAGCAGCGCAAAAACAAAGTTGAAAGTGACGGTTATGGGGGCCGGGGAAAAGCTTTCATTTTTGGATAAGCATCTCACTGCCTGGATTTTTGTGGCAATGGCGTTAGGCATAGCTCTTGGCGCATTTGCCCCGAGTTTTGCGGTGTTGCTTTCGGGTATGCGGTAGGCACTACATCAATCCCGATTGCTCTCGGCCTCATTCTCATGATGTACCCGCCGCTTGCTAAGGTGAGGTATGAAAAGCTTGGCGATGTGTTCAAGGACAGGAAAATAGTGGCGCTTTCTCTTGCACAGAATTGGGTGGTTGGGCCAATTCTCATGTTTGTGCTGGCGGTAATTTTCCTTCATGACAAGCCGGAATACATGATTGGGCTCATAATGATAGGGTTAGCCCGCTGCATTGCAATGGTTTTGGTCTGGAACGAGCTTGCCAGGGGGCACACGGATTATGCGGCCGGCCTTGTTGCGTTCAACAGCGTTTTCCAAGTCATTTTCTACACGATTTATGCGTGGATATTTGTTACAATTCTCCCGCCCCTGCTTGGGCTTGCAGGAAGCATTGTAAACGTCAGCCTCTGGCAGGTGGCAGAAAGCGTATTCATCTATCTCGGCATACCGGCAATTGCAGGAGCCGCAACGCACCGTTTTCTGGTAAAAAGGAAGGGCGAAGAATGGTACTACAAAAAATTCATCCCAAAAATAAGCCCCTTGGCGCCCATCTTCCTGCTGTTCACAATAGTTGTTATGTTCAGCCTCAAAGGAAGCCTCATCCTGCAAATGCCATTTGATGCCGTCCGAATCGCGATTCCGCTGCTGCTTTACTTTGTGCTGATGTTTTTCATCAGTTTCTTCATGGGAAAGAAACTCGGCGCCGATTACCCAAAAACGGTAACACTTTCATTTACCGCTGCAAGCAACAACTTCGAACTTGCCATAGCTGTAGCCGTGGCAGTATTCGGAATAGATTCAGGGGTTGCTTTTGCTGCAGTGATAGGCCCCCTCATCGAGGTGCCTGTGATGATAAGCCTTGTTGACGTATCTTTATTGCTCAATAAGGGTTTTTCTAACAGGAAACTGGCCCTATAATCAATAAGGGGTATTTTGAAGCATTCCGCGCTTTTTCCGGTTCCTTTGTTCCCAAAATGATCCCGATTTTCATCCCATCGCCAGACTTTTCAAAAATAATTGTGGGGCCTCAGTCCGCCCATCGGCAGTTTCGTCTGCTGGGTGCGATGGGGGCATCAGGTCAGCCGTGCTCGCGCGGCCCGCAATGTAGCCTCAGCCTGCCCATCTATCGTCATCGTCCCTGAATGGAAACTCGGAATCATCGTCAGGTGAACATTTATACTGGTTATAGATGTTACTCACTTTCTTGGGCAAAACTCGCCAATACAGAAGCCATTAGGCGGCGAAGTGGTTAAATTCTGTGCGTTTGGTGGGCATTATTTCCGTTTCCTGTTCTGCCTTTGTTTTTCCAGTTCTGGCAAGGTTATTGTGGTATAGTTGTACTCATCAATGGCTTTGGCCAAAGTCCTTCCAGTGCCTTGCCAATTGACCTGCCCAAATTTGCTTTGCATTTTCTTCAGAAATTCAACATAGTCCTGCGCCGTCCCGTTTCCGAACCCATACCTCTTTTTGATGTAGCCATCCCACATGACGAACAAATTCGGGTTTTTCAGGTGCATCAATTTTGATGCCCCAGTATATTTTACTCCCTTGATTGCGGACAAAATGTTGTACAAGGAAACAATGTCGCCTTTGAGCAAATCAAAATTTGCGGTTTCAAGTTTCTGGCCTTTCAATTTCTCAAAAACCGGATTGCATTCGTTTTCAATTGTTTGCTTGAACCCTTTTATGTCAAAATCTTTCATTGCATACCTGAACGTGGCAAAATTCCAGGTTGCAAGAATCAGGAAAAATGCTTCTGTTTCAAAACCTTTTTCAATCAGCTTCAAAGCCATGTCATAAAACGTGCCTCTTTTTTCAAGTTCCTTAAAATCCGCACAGCAAGAATTCAACTCGTCCGCGGTTATTTGTTCAGAATTGAATTGAGGCATAAGTTATCAGTAAAAATAATTGTGTGCGGATCAGTTCGCCCATCTATCGTCATCCCTTTCGGTCAGCGTCATCGTCAGGTCATCAAATC
>DUGC01000009.1 GCA_013331625.1 Candidatus Iainarchaeum sp.
AAAAAAACCTGTTTTTGTGCTTGATTCCAACAAGCACAAACCCGCAAAACTCAATTTTGCCAAAGTCGTCAATAAAAACGAAATCCCAGCCAAAACACCAAATTCAAAAATCCACTAATCGGAAATCAAAGTGCCATTTGGGAAGAATCAGCCGCATTTTCAAAATTGCGCCTGCCAACTGCTCTTACTATAACGCGTTTTTTGTTATTAAATGCGAAGGTTTGGGGCTTCCAAATTTATAGCCGGAAAAATATCCTCCCGGCTCTCACTCAAATTCAATCATCGCCTCGCACTTTGTGAGCTCCCCGATGGCGCCCTGAATTGCCTTTTCATCTGCAACAAGCCTGTGGCGGTCGTGCCTGTTGATCTTGATCTTTATCGCCCGCCCCTGCGGCGTGAACACCTCATTGATACCAAGCAGCCTCGCATTTCCCACCATGTCGGAGATCATCTTCTTTTCATTGGGGGTGTTTTCTACTATGCGCACCTTTCCCCCAATCTCTTTGCTGATATCGCCCACGACCAGCCCGCCTTTTCCTATGAGCGCCCCGATCTTGCCTTTGCAAAGGAGAATAACAAGGTTCGGGAGCTCTATTGCGCGCTCGAATTCGACATCGTGGAGCTGGAACTTTTTCATGGCATTTTCAAAGGCATTTTTAGCTTTTTCATTTGCGTCATCTGCCATTTGGATGTTAGGTGACCAAGTGGTTAAAAAAATAGTTTAACTGATAATTACCTTAACAATCCGGTAAATTATTGTTAATCTCCAAAAATCCTTTTTTTTAAAAGCCGGGAATGGCCATTGCCTGCTTATCCACTCTTTTTTCCTTATATGCTTTTACTGTATAAGTTTGCACGCATAGCCCCTTCCCTTTCCATCCATCGCTCCCAAGCCCTGCCTTCATGCAAAGCTCTGAGAGGAACTGCTCTTTGCCTTTAACATGGGTCCATACTTGCGGAAGGAATGTTGCGCTGCGCCCCCCTTTGCAGATGATCACCCCCTTTTTCCTGTTGAGCTTTTTTAAAAGCTCTTGGGGGCTTTTATAGCGCAATGCAACAGGCTTTGATAGCACTGAAACCTCAATATCAATTGCGGGAAATTCCTTTGCGCTAAGCGGCGCAAACCTCGGGTCGTTGAATGCTGCAAGGGCCGCGTTTCGTGCAATAGATTCATAAAGCGCGGCGTTTGCCCCAATGTTTCCGATGCACCCGCGAAGTTCCCCCCCTTTGTGCAGCGTCACAAAGCACCCTTTCTTTTCTTTAAGGGCTTTTAATGGTACTTCGTTCTCTGCAAGGGATAACGCGGTGCTGTTTTCAAGGAAATTTCCTATGGCGCGCCTGCAAAGCTGGATTGCATACTCCCCTATTGTCCCCTTGGCCATTTTATCTCACGTGTAAAATGCGTACGCCCCGTACCCTACTACGCTGTCCTTGCTGCCTGCAGTATCCCCCGAATTTCTATAATCAAGCAGTTTCCCTTTCCACTTTCCCTTTTTTGCAATGAGCATGAGCGCAAGTATCCCTCTAATGCCGCACGCCTCTGCCTTTGCGGCTTTCCCGATGTCAAGGGCGGGTATTGCCTTATTTGCAACACTGTCAATATCGTTTGCATCCTCATATTGGTAATAGTGGCTAAGGTCAGAGCTTGCTATTATAATTGTATTCCCATCAATCAGTTTTCCGCAAATCCTTGCGATTTCCTGCGCCGTGGCGTTTCCATAAACAATAGGCGTGATGGTGAATTTTTTTAGAACGCTTTGCAAAAACGGCACCTGCACTTCTATTGAGTGTTCCTGCCCATGCGCTTTGGGGCGCTGCGGCAGGCCTTTCTCGTTAGTTACAGCAGTCCCCAGGGGAGTTTCCCATTTTTTCGCCCCGCTCGCCCCGATGCCTTTGAATGGAACAAAATGCGATGGCCCTATGATGATGATTTTGCGCTTTTCCGGATGCTCCTGTTCCATTTGCTGCAACAGGAGGTATGCGCTTGCTGCAACTACTCCTGAATAAATGTATCCGGCATGCGGCACCACAATCCCTTTCAGTTTTCCCGTGAGTTTGCTTTTTTTTGCCTGTGCAAAAAGCCCTGTGATTAGTTTTTCCAGCTCAGCTTTATTTGCAGGGTAGAAGCTGCCTGCAACTGCGCTCTTTCGAGTTTTTCCCGCTGCGGCTGCTTTTCTTCCGCTATTTCCAGATTCCCGGTATGCTCTCTCCACAGCCGCACCTTCCGCCTTCAAGCCCTTCAATTCGAGTAGAATAGCCCTTCCTGCTAATTAATACTTTTCCGCAATTCGGGCAGCATGTGTTTTCATGCGAATTTTCAATATTTCCCACATAAACGTGCCTGAGTCCGGCGCTTTTCCCGATCCTGTAGGCGCTCTCAAGCGTTTGAACAGGTGTCGCTGCAATGCCCTGCATTTTGTAGTCGGGGTGGAAGCGTGATATGTGCCACGGGATATTTTTGTCAACTCCTGCAATGAATTTTGCGATATTCCCAAGTTCGGCTTTTGAATCATTTTCCGAAGGGATCACAAGGGTCGTAATCTCAATCCATATCCCCCTCTCATGCGCCTCTTTTATCGTATCAAGCACAGGCTGCAATCTTGCCTTGCAGAATTTCATGTAAAACCTCTCAGTGAATGCCTTGAGGTCGATGTTCATGGCATCAATGCAACTGGCAAGCATCTTGAGTGATTCGCCTGATTCATAGCCGTTCGATACCAGAACATTTCTGATCCCGCTCTTTCTGGCAAGCTTTGCAGTGTCATAAACGTATTCGAAGAATATGGCTGGCTCGTTGTAAGGGTATGCAATGGACGGGATTTCATTTTCAATGCAGTATTGCACGATTTGCTCAGGCTGGAGGTCTTTGCCGGAAATTTGTAATTGCGTAAAATGCGGAGTTTGCGCATCATTTTTTCCCCCTGCTGGCTCCCTTGCAGCCTGAGAAATGTCCCAGTTCTGGCAAAAAGAGCAGGCGAAATTGCAGCCTATTGTGCCAAATGAAAAAATTTGGCTTCCCGGCAGGAAATGGAACAGCGGCTTTTTCTCAACGGGGTCGATGTTTGCAGCCACTGCCCTGCCATACACCGCCAAATATAGCTCCCCCTTCCTGTTTACCCGCACGCCGCACACCCCGCTCTTCCCTTCTGGTATTGTGCAATAGTGCCTGCATGCGGTGCAGCGCACTGAGACATTTGACCGCTTTTCAAACAAGATTGACTTGTGCATCTGAAATGGCTTTGTAGTTAGATAGGTTATTAAGTCCGAACGGAAAGCTGGCAGTAACCGATTTATTGGGTTATCAAATTCCCCTTTTTCTGCGGAATGGCGGCGGAATAGGTTTGCCTTTCGGCTTGACTGGCAGAGGAATAGGCTTCACCCACTTGATCCCGATTTTTTTTCTAGGCAGCGGCTTTTTTACCGGCTCCCTCTTCGGGGTATTCTTTCTGACCTGTGCCCTCATGTTTTTCCCACTTCCGTAGTTTGCTTATGCGAACCTCTTCCTAGTTTTACCTTATCTAGGTGAAATCTTGCAGCGGGCGGAATGATTATGCGTGGCTGTTCCTCTCTGGCAGGGGGTGGCTTGTACTTTTCGAGAGTTTCATGGCCGTAAATTTGCCCTATCCGTTCGCGCAGTTCCATCAGTCTGGCGTTCATTACCCTGACTTCCTTTTCATGTTTGATCTCAAGTTGCCTCAGTTTTACCCTGCCTTCACTCGTTTTTAGTTCTGTGTCGCTTAACTGTGGTTTTCTGGGTTTTGGGATTTTTATAATGCCCCAATAACTTTGGATCGCATAGCGGTCGACTTCGCGTGGAGGAATGTTGTAATAGTCACAGGCCTTGTAGAAGAAATCAATTGCCTCGCTTGTAGGGAGGCTCATCTTGGCCCTCCATCGCAACCTTATCAGTGCATCGAGTGCCCTGTGGGTTTTTCCTTTTGCTGAATGGAACCTGTTGAGTTCCGGCACGTCTTTGTCGAATATTTCCTCAAGGAAGCTAAGCCTCTTTTTGTCGCTTTCCTCGCGAAGCGGGTCTATATCATGACCGACAAGGGCAAAGCGCAGGGCTTCTTTTCTTTCAGGGTCGGAAAAATTGCTTTGGAGGAACTTAAAATCCGAGAGCAGGCTGTGCCTGACAAGGTGCCTGAAATATTGCTTTCCATAATTCTCGATTGTCTGTCTCCCGCCTTTTGGGTATTTGTTTTTGTAATCCCTGCTGTTTTGGGCCATTTCGCCAATCACTTTATAGATTGCATCTTCTGCATGCGGGTCATATACAGCCGTGGCGCGCAATGTGCTATTTTGCCAGAGGAACCTGGCAGTTGAGAAAGCGAGGTGCTTGAATTCTGCGGGCTGGGCTTTCATTAACGCGGAAATTCCCCTAACAACATCCCTGCGTTTTCTAAGGCTGTGCACGCGTGCTATGCCGTAAATTCCTATTGCGTGGAGCAATATCCCATATGGGCCAATGTCGGGGAGGTATTCCGCCCCCCGCCCTTTATTTCCTGTCAGTTTTGCCAGAGCTCTCCCTGTGCGTGACCTTTCAAGAAAAACCGCGCTGCCAACTCCCATCCTTCCGGTCCGGTATAATTCGACCCAATCTTGCAGGGCTTGCTGTTGTGCAGGGGGCAAGGCGCCGGGTTTTAGTAATTGGGACCAAGAGGATAACTCTTTTTGTTGGGGTTTTGATAGCCGGCTGTTTATTACTGGCTTTTCAGGCAGCCTGCTCGGTTTCCACATATGATAGGAAATAGGTTTGGCTGATATTTAATGTTTTGCAAACATGCTGTGTTGCATAATTACGGAANNTGGGAGTTATGCAACAGGGCATGCAAACAAGTGGCTTTGCCTATAAAGTCTGATTTGCCCAAAAAGTCGGAAAGTTGTCCATAAATTGTTTCAGGGCTTCAAATAATTCATAATGCCAATTACTACTGCTAAAAAAGCCAAAAAAGCAGTGATTATTTGCCAAATCCTAATTTCGTCCCTTTCTTCTTTATTTTGAAGAACTGAATTAGCAGCGTCAGATAGGTAATATTCTGTTTCTGGAAATGGTTTATTATTAGCTTTACTCAAAAATCCTCTTCTTTTGAGGTCTTCACGTTCATCCTGATAAATGCCTATTTTTTCAAGGTGGTCATCCCTAATTTGTCTTAGGTTTAGATTTGAAATTTTTTTTATTGTCTCGAAGCTCTTATTCATAATTAAAATTTAAATTATGAAAACTTTAACTCCTTTTGCATAGAATGCGGAAAGCGTATTTATTTGAAGTTCAACCAAGGGGTGTGAAAAGCATTTAGCGTTTTCTTTGCTTTGTCATGAACTTGAGGGCATTGCCAAAAAATGCCCTTTGGCGTTTGCCAAGGGCAGGGTCACATTCTGCTTGTCGTGCCAGTTGAAGGGGATGGAGGCGTGCAGCTTTATTTGTTGTATACAGGTTCAGCAGGGAGATGGCTGAATGCCTCGCGGAATCCAGCTGCCTTCTTGTCAGGTTCATCTTGCGCCTGAGGTTTTTTAGTTCGTTCTTTTTTTGGGTGGATACTAAGCTTGGGTTTTCATACTGGCGAATTGATATTTTCTGGACCTCAAGTGTAATGTTCCGGTGCTGCTTGCACAATTTAGCAAATTGTATTATTTTGTCTGCAATCCCGGGTATCTTTCTGATAATTTCCAGCTTTTCGCGCGCGGATTTCCCGCTTAATAATTTCCGGAATCTTATAAATTCATCGTGGGAATAATGGCATATTGCTGAAAGGCCCTTTTCCAGTTCGATAATAAGCCTGGTTTTATCAGTTATTCCATGGCGTTCTTCAAATTGCTTTTGCAATTTGGCCTTTGGAGAAAATAGGCCATTTTGGTTTTTGGGCTTCATTGAGGAAATAATGTTTATTGCCAAATTTAAATCTACGCGGGGGTAAATATGCTGGCTAATGAATCCAAATGCTCAGTGAATTAAAAAAAGAAAATTCCGCCCGTTACCTTAGGTATTCGAGCGTGCTTTCAAATATCCCCCTTGTGATGCCGGGGTTGTAGTTAAAGTAAATGCTCTTGCCGATCACAAGGTTCTTTTCAACAACTGCTGGGAATGTCTTTTTGTCAATCCCGCCGCTTTGGATGTAAGCAATTTCCTTCCCTGAAACCGAGACATCAAATGATTCAAATGTCGCGTTCCTCAAAGGGTCTGCGGGGAAGATCTCAATTCCCTTAAGGATCGGGTGCCTCTCGTCCTCGCGGTAGAGCTTTCCTGAAACGATGTAGCGGTTTGTGCATGTCGGCTGGTTGTTTTCCACCCTGTCGCATTCAACGGGCACAACATCGCCAAACGTGTTCTTCCATCCGATTACATCGAATGTGTCAGGCCTTCTTATCCCTGAATCCTTCACGAGTATGAACTTGCCGCCGTTCTTTACAAAGCGCTGTATTGCTTCGCCGAGTTTTTTGGAAACTTCCTTGTTTGCTTCCTCGCTCTGGTCGAGCATCACGATCTTGTATGTTGCAAGCTGTTCCACTGGGTTTCTCTCAAGTGTCTGCGTGGTCTTGATCTGGTATTCATAGCGGTCCCTGTTGTCATTGAGGATGTCAATTACTTCCTGGCTTGTCTGCCCTATGATAAGTACCCTTGTTTTGTCCTTGCCGACCTGTATTACGTCAACAAGGTTCCCGAGCACAGGGGTGCTTGAATCGATGACATCAAACCTTATTGCAAGGAATATTCCTATGATAAGTATGAGTATTATCGGGATCAGTCCTTCAAGATGTGTCCCTAACTTCTGCTGGAGCGGCGCACCGTAATCCTCTTCGGCACCTGCTGCTGCCCCTCCTTGTGCTCCTTCAGGATACATTGTTTTTCACCTTCTACGATTAATATGTTAATAATTATCTCGTCTTATTTAAATTCCTTATTGTTTCTTGTTTGGAGATAATAAGTCGTTTTTGTATATAAACCTTTTCTTCAAAAGTATATTAGGTAACAACCATGAAGATGACAACAACAAGCAGGGATTCAGGCCCGAGCTCATCTATAGGGATAATGCGCTTTTTTGACGCCGACAGCGGCGGCCCTAAAGTGAGCCCCGAGTTCGTCGTTGCAATAGCGCTTGCATTCACGCTCTTTATCGCCCTGCTGCATTTCACCTAAGTGAATCCATTTATAGGCTTTTTCCTATCTTTCTAGTTGTAATTGTTTGTGGTTGCTATGGCTGCTAAAAAACAAAAGGCGCTTGAAGAGATCGCCCGCAAGAATATCCTGCGCGAGAGCGAGGATGTCAAGGGCACTGTGATCTCCGGATATGATTTCAACAAGGGCGTTGATTATCCCGGCATAATCAAGAGCTTCGGCTCGACTGGTTATCAGGCTACGCATTTTTACCGCGCCATCGGGCTTGTCAGTAAAATGATTTCGGAAAATGCGACAATTTTCCTCGGTTACACATCGAACATGGTGTCATCGGGCCTGCGTGACGTGTTCCGCTACCTCGTGCAGCACAAAAAAGTGCACGTTGTTGTAACTACTGCAGGCGGGATTGAAGAGGACATTATCAAGTGCCTTGGGGATTTTGTCCTCGGGGATTTTCGCGCAAGCGGGAAAGAGCTTCGCAAAAAAGGGATAAACCGCATCGGGAATATTTTTGTGCCCAATTCAAGGTATGTGCGCTTTGAGGAGTTCTTCCAGCCGGTGCTCGAAAAAATCTATGCCGGGCAGAAGGCCACAGGAAAGGCGATTGCCGTTTCAGACCTCATCTGGCGCCTTGGTGAAGCTATCAATGATGAGCGGAGTATTTTGTATTGGGCATGGAAGAACCGGATCCGCATCTACTGCCCTGCGATCACTGACGGGGCATTAGGTGACAATGTTTATTTCTTCAAGTACTCGCACCCCGATTTTGTGATCGATATCACCGAGGATACGCGCCGGCTCAATGACACGACAATTGACCAGGACAAAACCGGCCTCATCATCTTGGGCGCCGGCGTGGTGAAGCACGCCATTTTGAATGCGAACATGTTCCGCAACGGCTGCGACTACGCGGTCTACATCAACACCGCGCAGGAGTTCGATGGCTCTGATGCCGGGGCGCTCCCTGAAGAGGCCATCTCCTGGGGGAAAATACTGCCTCAGGCAAACACAGTAAAAGTATTCGGGGATGCCACGATCCTATTCCCGCTCCTTGTCGCGCAGACGTTTGCCCAAAAGAAATAGGTGTTTCTAGTCGTGAAACTATTTCTTCACGTTGATGTAGAACCCGCGCCCGAGGAGCTTTTCCATCTTCCCGTCCGCTTTCACTATTTTTGAGTTTGTTCCCGCCTCTATTTCCTTGGCGTACCTTTCAATGAATTTTGGGTCCGAGCAGCCAATTTCGAGGGTTGCAATGTCGGCCGGGGAGAGCTTTGCCTCCTTGCGCTTTTCCTGTATGCGCCTGCGAAGTTCCATGAGCTCCCACTCGTCCTTGAGTTGCGCGTCCGCATCCTTGTTTAGCATCAGCTTCCCTTCGCCGAATTCCTTTACCGCATAATTGCCTTCCGGCTTTTTTGTTGCCTGCACGAAACTTTTCACATTCGCGGAATCCGCAATTATCCGCTCCGTTTCCACGAACTCTTTTTTCGCGCTGACATAGACAAGTTCCTTCAAAGGCCACCGGAGCCTTAGCTGCTGCGCTTCGCGTATGTTCAGCACCTCGGCAATGAGCTGCTTTGCCTTTTCCATTTCCTTCTCAAGCTCCTCGTCCCTGTTCTTTGCATTTGGCTGGGGGAGGGGAGTGAAATGCACGGAGAGCGGCATCTTGGGGCTTTTAAGGCCCTGGTAGAAGTCCTCCGTGATGTGCGGGGCAATCGGGGCAAGCAGCCTTATAAGTACGTAGCCAATGTGGCTAAATGTTGCGCTCAGGCAATCCTTTGTTGGTGATTTTGCCCTTTCGCGTATGAGCTTGATATATGTCCTGCTGAACTCTTCAAGTGTAAAATACTCGATGAGTGAAATGGCCTTTGCATAATCGTATGAATTGTAGCTTTCAAGAACTTCCTTTTCAAGTGCCGTGAGCTTGCTTGCGATCCACCGGTCTTCGGGTTCGAGCTTTTCCGCATCAATTGCAGCATGCTTTTCGATGTCAAGGTCTAGGTATGTGGCCCCGTAGTTTATGCTGTTCCAGAGGGTGTTGAAAAAGCGGTTTACATCCTTGAACGCGTCCCAGTCAAAGACCATGTCCTCCCCCCTGGATTCTTTTGCAAGGTAAAAGCGCAAATAGTCGCGGTTGTGCTTTGCTATTACGTCGGCGGGGGAGACAATGTTACCTAGTGATTTGGACATTTTCTTCTTGCCAAGGTCCAGCACCATCCCGTGCATTGCAATTGACCTGAACGGCTTTTCGTCAAAGCATATTGTGCTTGTGATGAGCTGGGAGTTCCACCAGCCCCTTATCTGGTCCTTGCCCTCAATGTTGATGTCTGCTGGCCAGTATTTTTTGAATTTTTCCGTGTTTTCAGGATATCCGATTGACCCCCACGAGCTAGCGCCCGAATCGAACCACACGTCAAGCACTTCAGGGACGCGCTTCATCGTTCCTGAATTGCATTTTTTGCACTTCCAGCCCACTTCATCAATCCATGGCTTGTGCAGGTCCCTGACTTCCTTGCCATAATATTTTTTCAGCTCCTTGAACGACCCGATCACAACTTTATCCCTGCACTTGTCGCACTTCCATATGGGCAGCGGCGTCCCCCAGTACCTTTGCCTTGAAACCGGCCAGTCGCCAAGCGATTCAAGCCAGTTTTTGAACCTGTCCTTGCCCCATTCAGGGTGCCATTCCACCTGCTCGTTGAGTTTGAGCATGCGCTCGCGGATAGCGCTCACGCGGAAAAACCATTGCGGCGTTGAAACCATCAAAAGCGGGCTTTTGCACCTCCAGCAAACAGGGTAATCATGCGTATAATCGAGCTTGAGCACTAGCGCGCCCATGTTTTTGAGGTCCTCGATTATTTCGCCATCAACTATGCGTGCTTTTTTCCCTGCGTATTTCCCCGCTTCCTTGTCAAGTACCCCGTTTGTTCCGACAATGCTCACCATCGGCAATCCTGCCTTTGTGCCCGCATCAAAATCCTCCTTTCCGCACCCCGGGGCTGTGTGCACAAGGCCTGAGCCATCCTCAACATTCACATAGCGCTCGCTCATGATCACGCGGTAGGCATTTTCAAGTGCAGGGAGTTTGAGGAGCGGCGCAAGGGGGTTTTCGTATTGCATCCCTTCAAGCTCCTTTCCCTTCATTTCCCTCTTTACAATGTATCCTGCCCCGGTAGCGTCCATCAGGGGCTGCAGCCTCTCTTTTGCAACAATCCAGTTTTCAGTGCCTGCCTGCACCTGGGCATAGTCATACCGTGGGTGGGCCATCACCCCGGTATTGCTGGGGAGTGTCCATGGGGTTGTTGTCCAGATGATCAGGTATTTGTCCTTTTCCCCTTTCACCCTGAACTTGACATACACGGATTTGTCGGTCTGCTTCACGTATTCGATCTCATTATATGCAACTGCTGTCTCGCAGCGGGGGCACACGTGCACGGGGTACTTCCCTTCATAGAGCAGCCCCTTTTCATCGGCATTCTTGAATGTCCACCAAATTGCCTGCATGTAATTGTTGTCAAGTGTAAGATAGGGCTTTTCCCAGTCCATCCAGACCCCCAAATTATCGAATTCAGAATTCATTATGCCGATATACTCCGTTGCAAACCTTTTGCACTCGTTCACGAATTTGTCAACGCCGTAATTTTCAATGTCCGATTTTGCCCTGAACCCGAGCTTTTTTTCGACCTTGTTTTCTATCGGCAGGCCGTGGGTATCATAGCCCGGCTGGTCTAAAACCGAAAAGCCCTGCATCCTCTTTTGCCTGATAGTAATGTCCTTGAGTATCTTGTTGAGCGCTGTCCCCATGTGTATGTTGCCTGAGGCATAGGGCGGGCCGTCCATCATGTAAAACCCCTTGCCTGAAGGGTTGAGGCCGCGTGCCTTGCCGATTACGCCCTTCTCTGCCCAGAACCTGCGTATCTCCTCTTCCTTTTTGAGGCTGTAGCTTTCAAGTGGTTTCATGCACTCACTTCGTTTTGGACAATTATTTGCCCTTTTCTTTTTAGCTCAGGTTTTTCTTTTCGTGCCAACGAAAAGAAAAAAGTGAGTGGGCGTAGGAGGATTTGAACCTCCGACACTTGGTGTATAAGACCAATGCTCTGCCAGACTGAGCTATACGCCCGCGCTGCAAAACTTGCGTTTTTCCTTTCGGGATTTGCCCGCTTTATAAAATGCCTTTAATTAGGTTTAAAAATGTAGAGAATTCATTTTGGGGCAAAAAACCCGTCCGCCCTTTGTTTTTTGGCCTGATTTTCAAGAGCCTCGGCCTGCCGGGTAAAAAGATTTGCTGTTGTTCCCCTGATCCTTCCCAAAGGGCACGTTTTTTCCACCCCCTTCGGGATTCCCCCATGGTAATTGCATAATGCCAGCTGCTATTTATTGGTTTTAGCGTGTTTGCAGGTCTTAAATTTCCTTCAGGCTCAAATTGTTTGAAGTGTCTATTTCAAAGCTGCCTTCGCAAGGGCTGATCTTTCCGTACTTTCCCGTGTTGAGGCGCAGCGAATTGCGGTATATGGTTGTGTACGCATTGCTGACCTTGTAGTACTTTCCCGCCTGCACATTGAATATGTTCTCGTCCCATAATGAGAGGTATACGCATCCGCTCTCATCCCCTACCAGTGCATCGCACACATTGTGGAAGAGGCTGTCGCTGGGCAAAACAATCTGCCTTGGGGCGAGCACCTCCCCGGCTTTTATGAGCAGCTCAATTTTTTTGAGTTCGGGCTTTAGTTCGCACACTTTCATCCAATTTCCCTCCTGCCTCGTTTGATTTCCTGCCCATTAATTTGCGGCATTAATCCGCTTCATCAGATTATCGACCTGCGCATGGAGCGATTTGCGCGTGCCGTTGTTTTTGAGCTCACTTTGCGCAGCATCGAGCACTTTTTGCATTCCCTTGCTTTCGACGTCCCTGCTATCGCGCCCAAAAAACTCTTTTTTGCCCTGCGGGTCCATCCTTGATTTGCGGTTGAACCTTTTTGACGCGTCTGCCGTAATTTTGATGATGGAAAGCTTAGGGAACCTGTTTTTGAAATATTCAATTTCCTCAATCGAGCGCGGGCCTACAAGGATAACGTTGTCTTTTTGCCCTATTTTCCCCTCAAGCAGCTTTGCGAGCGCGTCCATCCCAGTTTCAGCGCGCAGTTTGTCCCCGAGTGCGATCATTTTTTCCTTTTCGGGCAGCTCCCCTTTTTCCTCAAGCATTTCAGAGAGGACGGAGCTGAAAGTGTATTTTGAGTATCCGTATTTTTCCGCGATGTAATCTGCCGCGCTGTCCTTTCCCGACCGCGCAAGCCCCACTATCACAATGACTGCCATGGCAATGTATTGCTCTGTTCTTTTATAAAAATCGATTGTTCAGGCAGTATGGGCAAAATGAACTGGCAAATTAAATTGGCATACAAAATTCAAAATCCGCGTTACAATTAATGAAAAATTAGGGTGGAAGGGGGATTTGCCCCTTCCGTTTAATTATTTAATCCATGTCCGGCATTCCGCCGCCCATGCCCCCGCCCATTCCGGGCGGCATTCCGCCTCCGGCCCTGCTCTTGCCGCTGCCTGCTATTATGTCGTCTATCCTTAGCAGCATGTCCGCGGCTTCAGAGCCTGATGTGATTGCCTGCGTCTTCACCTTAAGCGGCTCTAAGACCTTGCCTTTTTTCATGTCGTCGAGCTTTGCGCTAAAGACATTCACCCCGATATACCTCCCTTCCTTTGTGCTGTGCTTGCTGCGCAGCGCAACAAGGGTATCTATTGGGTCCATCCCTGCAGTCTCTGCAAGGGTGCGCGGGATTATTTCAAGTGCCTCTGCAAATGCCTCTATTGCAAGCTGCTCGCGCCCGCCTATTGTCTTTGCATACTCGCGAAGCCTTAATGCGACCTCCGCCTCGCAGCTCCCTCCGCCGGCAACCACTTTGCCGTCATTTATTGCCGAGGAAACTGACCCTATCGCATCCTTCACTGCCCTCCCGGCCTCGTCAACGACGTGCTCGGTCCCTCCGCGCACAAGGATCGAGACGCTCTTCGGGTTCTTGCAGCCTTCCACAAAGACCATGCTATCGCCTGATATCTTCTTTTCCTGCACGGTCTGTGCCTTTCCAAGATCGGAGCTTGTAAGGTCCTTTACCCTTGAGGCGACTTTTGCGCCTGTTGCCTTTGCAAGCGCGTCCATGTCTGATTTCTTTACCCTGCGCACAGCCATGATGCCTTCCTTTGCAAGGTAGTGCTGGGCTATATCGTCAATGCCTTTCTGGCAGATCACCACATTTGCCCCTGAATTCTTGACAGTTTCGACCATTTTTTTTAGGATTGATTCTTCCTGGTCCAAAAATGCCTGCAGCTGGTCAGGGTCATTGATGCTTATCTTTGTGTCTGTTTCAGGCCCCTTGATTTCCAAAGCCGCGTCGACAAGAGCGATTTTTGCGTTCTTTATTTTTTTGGGCATTCCCTTGTGGACTATTTCCTTGTCGATTATAATGCCCTGAACAAGCTGGGTTTCTGCAAGCGAAGCTCCCTGTTTTTTTTCGACCTTTACATTGTCAATGTCGATTTTTACTTTTCCGTCGTCTTCGTCGGCAATCTGGGTAATTGCCTTTACAACAATGTCTGCAAGCTCTTCAGCTGATTCTGCGGCTTTTCCCGTCATTGATGTCAGTGCAATGTTTCTCAGGATTTTTGTGTCCTTGAAAGAAATAGGCTCTGCTATTTCAGCTGCAATTTCCTTTGCCTTTTTTGCCGCGAGCCTGTAACCCTTGATAATAATGCTCGGATGTATTTCATCGTCCAAAAGCTCTTCTGCGTTTTTCAGGAGGCTTCCGCCGATTACTACTGCAGAAGTTGTTCCGTCCCCGACTTCCTGGTCCTGTGTTTTTGCTATTTCAACCATCATTTTTCCTGCGGGGTGCTCAATGCTCATTTCGCCGAGAATTGTGGCTCCGTCGTTTGAAATAGTAACGTCTCCAAGCTCATCTACAATCATTTTGTCCATTCCCTTTGGGCCCAAAGTTGATTTGACCGCATTTGCAACTGCCTTTGCAATAAGAATGTTTATTCTCTGTGCGTCTCTTCCTCTTGTTCTCTTGCTTCCCTCGGGAAGAAAAACAACCTGTTGACTATTATCTGCCATATAACTCATCCTCCAAATTTAAAATTTTAGAATTAAAAATTAATTAGAAATCAATTCTTTTGCTGGGCAAAAGATTCTTTTCCCCAGGCTTTTCTTCAAAGAAGAAAAGGCTGAAATATTGATGGATATGAATGTTTAAANNGGCACAACCAAAAGCAAGGATTCAAAGAATTGGCGGAACACAATTTCCAATTTTAAGATTTAGGGCTGCCAAAGCAAAACGCCCCCCTGAACTTGAGGGTTCAGCAAAACAGGTTATAGAAAAATTGATTGCCCAATCTGGCCGTAATCCCCAAGCCAAAAAAGACTGGGTGGGTGTTTTTACCAGCCCTCTAAAATGGGAATATGCAAACAGACAATCCGGAAGCGATTTTGCG
>DUGC01000100.1 GCA_013331625.1 Candidatus Iainarchaeum sp.
GCCAAGGTCGATGATGGCAAAGTTGGATTGGCCTGCTGCACTGTCATAGTTTGTGACGTATGCGTATTTCCCTGCTACATAGAGTGAAGTGGCTTGGTATAGGTTTACATCATTATCAATTGAGCTTATTACTTGTGGATTAGTGGGATTTGAAACATCAATGACAGTAAAGTTTGATTTCCCTGCAGTTGTGTCGTAGTTTGCTATATATGCGTATTTTCCTGCTACATAGATTGAAATGGCATTGGATAGGTTTGTGTCATTGTTTATTGTGCTTATTATTATTGGTTGATAAGGATTGGATACATCAATGATTGCAAAGTTGGAGTTCGATCCAGAGCCGTCTTGGTTTACTATGTATGCGTATTTTCCTGCTACGTAGACTGATCTGGCCAAGTATAGGTTTACATCGTTGTTTATTGAACTTATTACTTGCGGGTTGTAAGGGTTGGAGACATCTATTATCGCAAAGTTTGATCTTGCTGTTCCTGTGTCGGTGTTTGTCACGTATGCGTNNTGTATAGGTTTGTGTCATTGTCTATCGAACTTATTATTGTTGGCGAGTATGGATTTGAGACATCAATTATTGCAAAATTTGAGTATCCTGCTAAATTATTGGTGTCTGTAACATACGCGTATTTTCCTGAAACAAAGACGGAGTATGCTTTGTATAGGTTTGTGTCATTGTCTATCGAACTTATTATTGTTGGCGAGTATGGATTTGAGACATCAATTATTGCAAAATTTGATTGCCCTGCTGTGCTGTCGGTGTTTGTCACGTATGCGTATTTTCCTGAAACAAAAACTGAGTTTGCTGCATATAGGTTTGTGTCGTTTTTTATTATTCCTGTTATTTGTGGATTATAGGGGTTGGAGATATCAATTATTGTGAAGTTTGATGTTCCTGTTCCTGTGTCGTAGTTTGCTATGTATGCGTATTTTCCTGAAACAAAGACGGAGTAGGCTCTGTATAGGTTTGTGTCGTTGTCTATTGAGCTTATTACTTTTGGTGTTGGGGGATATTGTGTGAGCGCGCCTGTGTAAACATTTGCATCGCCTATCACGTTGAGCTTGTTTGCAGGAGTTGCTGTTCCGATCCCGAGGTTTCCATCGTTAGTAAGCCTGAGTTTTAATTGGGAAGCAGTATTGAAGTCTATCACCCCGCTGTTGCTCGCGTTGAAAACGAGGTCGTTTGCGGTTGCGTTTGCGGTAAGTGGCAAGGCCAAGAACGCGAGCATGAGGGCGAGTGCGCATTTTGGTGCAAACCGCCGATTTTTTGGATTTGAACTCATCTCGCCCCACACCCCATTTATATTCTAAAAAATTATTTATTCAGCCAGTAACTAAAAGGCATTTGTGCTTAAAAAATGCTTCCTGCGCCAAATTTCAAAACAAGGCTATACAAGATTAGCTGGGCTACGCCCGATAATGCAATTCAAAAACCAGGTACTGTGAAGACCAGTGTTTTTGTACCTTTGTCATAGCCTGTAATGCTGCAACTTGTGCATTCAATTCCGTCTTTTAGGATTTTCGGGTTTTTGAAACTGGTGTTGTAGAGCGTTATTGTTGCTGGCACGTTGAGCTGCGGCAGGCTGCTTTGGTTTAGCGTGATTTTGTTTTGTGAAATATTCAGGTCCGCATCAATGTTGAGGCGGCCGTCTTCCCCGCTGGTTATTTTTACGAGCAGGATGTTTTTGTTTGAATAGGAAATTTTTCCGTATTGTGAAATCCCCAGTTCAAGGTTCTGCATCCCATTAATATCGGTCGTGTTGAAATCCGGCCTGATGTCAAATTTTGTCGCTATTGGAAGAGCGCAGCCGAAAACGTTCACATAATCCCTTGCCGCCATTGCAGTCCTCGGACAATTGTCAATTGCGTTTGGCACTCCGTCAAGGTCATCGTCCGAAATCGGCTGGCCCGGTGTGTTCACAATTAGGCTAATTGGCGCTGATGTTGCGCTTGCCCCTTGGTTGTCTGTTGCCCTCGCTGTTATTGTGTATGTTCCTGCATTAACATCACTCCAGGTGTATGAATAAGGGGCATTTGTATCTGTCCCCAGAAGGGTAACTTCGTTGTAGAATTCCACTTTTGAAACTGTTCCATCAGTGTCAGATGCATTCGCCATGATTGTAATGCCTGCCGGCACAGTGTATTCTGCAGCATTGGGAGGGAAACTAATCGAAACATCAGGACTCATGTTTTGAAGCTGTTGCGCATTTGTAAACTCATAGGCACCCATGCTCCATTGTGTCCTCCTGTTGCCTGAAATGTCAAGGGCGAATTTGTTAATATCTGCCGAAAATCCATGAGTAGCATCGCCTGTCAATGAATTTCCTGTAGCTTTCACTTGCGCAGGGCTGGAATCAGTTAGTGCAAAATAGTCTGTTTTGGGGTGGTAACTACCATCAAGGCCATCTGGCAATATGCCTGTCTTGAGGGAAGGGTTTAGCTGGGAATTATTGGCAAAGGTATGCCCAGTTAGGGGGGAAAAGCTGGAAACGGGATAATACTTCCAAACATTGACGTCAAAGGCGCCAATAACATTCTCAGTTGTATTAGAATGAAAAAAATCATTGAATATGGTGGTTTCGCCTGAAACCGAGTTCAGCCTGATCGCAAACTGGATATGGCCCGCTGCATTTGCTCCTTTATAGAAAATATTATTTGCAATCAGCGTGGAATTGGTTATTCCTTTTGCGGGATCATAGTCTCCTACCCGCATCATTGTTGAAGAGCCGGCATTATTGCAGCTTGAAAAATTGGCAAGAGTGTTGTGGACAATGCGGACATCGCTGTTGGAGGTATACATTCCCATGCCCATAGACCATGCCTGGCCAGCATCACAGCTTGTGCGGTCATTGCGGAAAATCAGGTTGTTCCATATGTCGTTGCCTGATGACCCTGACATAGAAATGCCGTAATCAGGCTCGTAGACCTGTGGAGGGACATAATTGATGACGTTATTGTAAATATCTGAATGTGATGTCCTTGTCAGTGCAATGCCATGGTCACCGCACCCTGAAATATAATTATTCCTGATTATGCCATAGCTTGAATTATAAGGCTCGATGCACTTGGTCCCTATCCTAGGGCCGATTGAGTTCTTTTCTATAATAAAATGGTCGATCCAGCCGGTTTCAATCCCGTGGCCTGTGTCATCAATTATCCGCCTGGCATCATGCAGGTAAGATCGCCTAACAGTTACATACTGGACCTTGCCATTGCCGCCCAGAGCAATTGCCGCGCTGCCGCGAGTAGGGTCAAAACCAGCACCCACTCCGCCGTCCTTGATATTGCGGATCTCAAAGCCATCAATCGTAAGGCCCTTTGTGTTGCCGCTGCTTCCCGGATAGCCAACCCAAAAACCATAAGTCCTGATGAACTCTTCATCAAAAACCGGCATCGAATCCCCCCACTGCGAGCTTGCATACTGGCCGCCAATTATCTGGATTGAATCAAATTCCAGGTTGCCCTTGTAATATTGTGGTGAAAACCCCACCTGTACCTTATTTATCGTCCCGCCCTTTACATAGGCTTTGTCCCCGTGCTGCAAAGCTGCCCATCCCGATCCGTTGAACCCGATCGTTCCTGGAAGATGCTGCCATGGGCCATTTGCCCCGTCAAAAGTCCTTGAAAGGCCGTTCCAGGAATCATTTCCATCCTCGACGTCAACATAGTAGGTTGCCGCGCCCGCTGTCGTTGCGAGCAGGAGGATTATTCCGGTTAAAAATGCCTTGTCCGGTTTCATGGGTTTTCGTTTCTATATTGCTTTTAGCTTGTATAAAAGCGTAGCGAAGCCCCTTGCAAATTTGTCGGCCTTGTGGGCAAATGCTGCTATGCCGATATCACGAGCTCGCAGCCATCGGCCTTGCACATCGCTGCCTGCCGATGCTCACCCTTGCGGTTTGCTTGGGGATTTTGTAATTGGCGTAGTTGCCGCCTGCTTTTCACTTCTTGCCTTCTCCAAGGAGCCATTTCCATAGGGGGATGTATTTTATAGTGCCAGCTTCTGTCTGCTCTTCCTTTTCCTCTTCCCATGTGATTATGGACATTTTTTTTGTTTTAAGTTCCCTGCTTGCCTTTATGAGGGCTTTTGTTTCGCGTTCGTGCGTACCGAACCCCTGCGTGCTGTAGCTTACTTGTATGAGCTGCTCTGGCACATTGCCATTTAGCAACACAAAGTCAACTTCCCCGCTTGCGGACCTGTAGTATGCGCATTTTTTATTCCTCCTGAGCAGTTCTGTGAACACCAAATTTTCCATGAGCCTGCCCTTGTCGGTTATGCCGTGTATCCGGAGCAGCCCGTTGTCGGAAAAGTATATTTTTGGTATTGACTGTTCGGACTCCTTGTAGGTGCGCGAGAATTTTTTGAGGGGGAAGATTATGAATGCATCGTTGAGGTGCTGGATGTATGAATAGATGGCGGTTTTGCTTATTTTCATGCCGTTTGACTTTAGGTATTTGTGGAATTTGTGCGCCGAGAATTCCAATGAGTTTGCAAGGGCGCTCACGAGTATTTTGAGCGCTTTTGTGTTCCTTATTTTTGCCCTTTCGATGACATCTTTGTATATTGTGGTTTCAAGTATTTCAGTGAGAATCCTTTCCCTTTCCTGCTCATAGAGCGCAGCTTCAGGATAGCCGCCATATTCCATGTAATTTGCGAGCAGGCTGAGCATTTTCGCCTTTTCCTGCGTTGAAAAGTATTTTTGAACCTGCATGCCTTTTGAGCGCATGTACTCGGAAAAAGAGAATGTAAAGAGCCGGTATGTTATGCTCCTGCCCCTCATGCTCGTGGCTATTTCGCTGCTCAAAAGCTTTGATGACGAGCCTGAGAGGAACACTTTTGCACCCTCATCAAGGATTGTCCGCACAAATCTTTCCCACCCCGGAACGTTTTGTATTTCATCAAGGAAAATAAAAGTGTCCTCATTCCTGATATCAGGGTATAATTCATGGAATGCTTCGGCCATTTTTACCATGTCACTCAGTGTCATTTCCCCAAGATCGGCCTTTTCCAAGTTGACATAGAGGATCTGCTGCCTCCTGATTTTTTGCGCAAGGCGGCTGATTATCTGGTACATGAGGTATGTCTTGCCTGCCCTTCTCGGCCCTATAATGGTTGTTGCCCGCCTGATTGGCATTTCCACAGGCACATCAAGGCCCCTTTCGATAAATCGCGGTATCCATTTTTCATGGAAATCCTTTATTGCCTGCGCCCATTTTTCCTTCGTAACCATGTATAACTATAATAGCCACCACTATTTAAACTTTCCCTATACATAGGGAAACATTATTAGAATCTTTCCCCATATAATGGCCACTAAAAGCCCGGCACGCTAAATGTAATCGTTTTTGCGCTGCGGTCATATCCTGCAATCCGGCACGCGGTGCATTCAACCCCATCCTTGAGGATTTTCGGGTTTTTGAAACTGGTGTTGTAGAGCGTTATTGTCGCGCTTTGGCTCAGCTGGGGTAAATTGTTTTGGTTGAGGGTGACCCTTGACTGGGTTATGTTGAGGTCAGTATCAATGTCGAGCCTCTCGTCGCCCCTTGCGGAAATTTTCACGAGGGTGATTTTGCTCGCATATGAAATTTTCCCGGCGCCAAAAACCCCTAATTCTAAATTATTCAGCCCATTGATGTCAGTCGCGTTGAAATCCGGCTTGATATCAAATTTTGCCGCAATCGGAAGAGAGCAGCCGAAGACATTTACGTAGGCTCTTGCTGCAAGTGCTGTCCTTGGGCACCTGTCAAATGAGTCAGGAACGCCGTCAAGATCAGAATCGTTCTGCCCTTGCGGCAGGCCATCGGAATATTCGTATGCCCCCGCGTCCCATGCCGGCCCCTGCGGGCGGGCGGTTTTGGAGAAATCGTCTGAAAATCCTGTGCCGGAAAGGTTTTTTCCCATCCCGATTGCCATGCTGCCTGGCTTGAGCCTGAAATCATTGGCGGCAATGCCGAGGAAAACATCCTCCGGCTTAATTCCGCCATTTATTCCCTGCGGGCCTTCGGAGGGCGCTGATTTGGATGAGCCATTTAGATTGGCAATGATGTTATTGTTTGCAGATGTCCCTGTTAAATTGCCGTTGAACGAATAAAACCCCTGATCAGTAAAGAAAATATTGTTGTAAACCTGCCCGAAATCAGCGCTCCCCTTATTTGTGGAATAAGCAAACCGAAACCCATTTGGTGTCTGGTTGTAGGCGCCGTAAACTGTATTGTTGTAAATTTTCACGCGGGGAATGTAGATATTTAGCTGGATGCGCGAATTCACGAATATATTATTGCGGAATGTCCAGTCCGAAAGGACTGCTTTCCCTGATGTGTCTTCCATGTTGCCGAACTGGCTGCCGCTGTCTTGTATGTAATTGCGCTCAAACACCACGTTCCTGCCCATGCATGACCTAGAGCCTGAGAAAGTCTGGATGATATCTGCATGATTGCCCCCGGTTGCATTCTGGTCTGATATGATGCGCAAAAACCTGTTATCGCTTATGAGCTGGTTTACGCCAAAAACGCGCAAGGCATCCCAGCCCTTGCCGTCCCTGAAAACATTCATCACCACATTGTTGTCATGGCCGGTGACTGCAACCATCCCGTTGCCTACAGGTTCATAAAACACATTGTTCCTGATGAGGTTGAATGACGGCCCGCCCGTACCGTCCTCGCACACTTCATTGTCCATAATTTGCATGTGAATGCTCTGATGGCCCCGGGTGAATTCGCTGCCCTCAATTATATTATGGCTTGCTCCGCTCCCGTTCATTTCAAGGTCTGCCCCGATGACTTTTACGCCTGAAAGGAAGTGGTATTTGTGGTTGATGGCCAGTGTGGTGTTGATTGTGGTGCTGCCGGCGCCGGCCCCCGTTATGGAAATGAAGCTGCCCGCGCCCCCGTCCCTCACTGTCGTAAACCCCGCATAAGCGCCCTCGCTTATTTTGCATGTATCGCCAGCAACTGCGACATCGAGGCAGCCCTGGATCGACCCGTATTCCAGCGGGACGCACCTGACATTGGCAGGCGAGCAGCCTTCAGGGGACATTGCCCTGATTGCCGCCCTTGCAGTGCCTGTTGTGCCAAGGTCGTCTGTTACTGTAAGCGTTGCCATGTATGTTCCCGCGCTGCCGTAAGTGTGCGATGTATTGGCTCCGGTTCCTGTTGTTCCATCGCCAAAGCTCCATTGGTATGATATGGCCGTGCCATCAGGGTAGCTTGATGCGGAAGCGTCGAACAAAACTGCAAGCGGGGTGCTGCCGGATGTTGGCGTGNNCAGTTGTGGTCCCGGCATCATAAAGCTCCCGGATTTCCTGCGGTTCGAGCGCCCTGCCATAAATGCGCATGTCATCGAGTGTGCCTTCGATGAAATTATATCCCGCAAGTATCCTGTTCGTTCCAATGAATGCGGCAACGGGGGAATTGAGCGAGGAATCAACGTCATTTGTCGCGTAGCGGATTTGCGAGCCGTTGAGGTAGCACGTTTTGCCTTTGCTAGCGTCAAGTGTGCACAATACATGCGACCATGTTCCGGCCGGGACAGGGCCTGAAAATGCGTCCGTGTCGGCGCTAACCCCGTCACCGGTGATGAACGTGATTGCTGATGCATCAGCCCTTACCTCATATTTGCTCCTGCCGGTTGTGCCCGATGAGCTGTTTGAAAGCCTGTATATTGTGCCTGAAAATCCAGCGGAAGGCCTGATCCAAAAACTTATCGTTAATGTGTCAGTGTCAAGGGTTGGCGCGAAAGCGCTAAGGTTGATTGCATCATCAACCCCGTCAAATTCCAATGCTCCGCTCCCTANNATTATCGTTTTGAAATTCATGTTTTTTCCGTTTCTATAATGCTTTGAGCTTGTATAAAAGCGTAGTGAAGCCGCCAAATCGACCGGCCTTGCTGGTAAATGCTGCTATGTCGAAATGACAAACTCGCCAGCAGCAGTCTTATACATCGCGGCGCCGCCGATGCTGACCCTCGCGGTCGCAGAGGAGAAATTCACATCGCCGTTCACTTCAAGGGACTGAGCCATGGAAATTGCGGGGCATTTGTCGCTATTGGCATTTGGACAACCGAATATGTTCACATAGCTTCTTGCGGTGATGTTCAAAGTTCATGTAATTCCAAGCTTTCTGTGTTTTGTCTGCCATTTTCAGTAATTTAGCAGCGGAATTAGCTGTTTTTCCTTGAGGATTATTTTTTCAGAGGCTTTGATTGGCATTTTCAATTGTGTTTTTGTTTTGTTTTCTCCGCCGACTTCTATCAATATTTTTTCCCTGCCTTTTATTGCAAGATAGTCCGGGCTTTTCTTTTCCCCTTTTATCGTGTGCACTGAGTAACCCCTTTCGCAAAGGGCGAATGCGGCAAGTTCTTCCCTTATTGCGCCAATGTCTGGTTTGACGCCAGTTTTTTTTGCTATCGCCTGCCTGTAGACAGGGTGGTAAAACATTAGTTTTGGCTCTTTTCTCGCCCCTGCAAACGATTCTGAATGGGGCTGGACAAGCCTTAGCACTTTCATTTTGCCAAGCAAATCTATTAGCTCGTATGTTTTGTGCTTTTTGAGTTCGAGCGCGTTGCAGAATGTATTTATGCTGAATTCGCCAAGCTTTGCGTTTGAGAGCATGGTGACTGCCTTTTCCATCCCGAGTATATATTGCGCATCTATTTTTGCAAACAGCACCGCGTCTTCCCTTATTGATTTCATTATGCTGTTGTATACGCCATCAAGAGTGTCTTCCCCGCTTTTGAAGTACGTCGGGGATGCGCCACCTGCCATATATTGAGAAAATTCCTTTTCTATGCCTGGGTTATTTTTGATAAATTCCAGCGCCCCGTCATAGGTGCGCCATTTTTCTGAAAAGCCGATTTGCCTGCCTGCAAGGTGCATGAATTCCCGCAGTGACAATTGGTTTGCTTCTATGATTTTGAATCTCCTGTCAGGGTTGAATGCCAGCGGGGCGCTGCCAGAAACAATAAATGACGCTTCCTTGAACTCATCATAGAGAGATTTTATGTCCCTTTCCCAATCCGGGTATTTGTGCACCTCGTCAATGAGTAGGGTTATATAGCCGCTTTCTATCAGCGCTTTGCCAACATCATATAAACTATAGGCGACTATTCGCGCATGATCCATCGAGAAATAAATGGAATCCTTGTCCAGAAGGCCAAGAAGCGCAGTGGTTTTTCCAAGCCCCCTAAAACCCCTTATTACCGTAATCCTCGGTTCTTTTCCTGCATGTATCTTTTCCGCAAAGAACCTTTTGCGATATTTTTCAATTCCGGTCGAAGCCCTTGCGGATATTTCCTTTATCGCATCCACATCAACGGCTGTTTCAGGCACTGTTTTCACCATTCTAAATGCGACAGGAACACCTTTTAAAACTTTCTGAAAAAACAGACAAAAACCACATAAATTTGCTGATTTTTCAGCAAATATCGTCAGAACCCGGGCACGCTGAAGGCCAGCGTTTTCGAGGCGCGGTCGTAGCTGTGTATCGTGCATTCCTTGCATTCTTCCCCGTCCCGCAGGATTTTCGGCGAGTTGAAACTGGTGTTGTAGAGCGTTATTGTTGCACTTTGGCTCAGCTGCGGCAAACTGCTTTGGTTGAGCGTGATTTTGCCCTGTGTTATGTTGAGGCCTGTGTCAAGGTTGAGGCGCTCGTCTTCCCCTGCAGTTATTTTTACAAGAAGGATGTTTTTGCCTGCGTACAAAATTTTCCCGAAGGCCAATATTCCCAGTTCGAGGCTGTGCATTCCATTGATATCCGTTGCGTTGAAATCGGGTTTGATGTCAAATTTGTCCGCGACCGGTTTTGCGCACCCGAAACTGTTCACATAAGATCTTGCTGCCAGCGCGGTTTTCGGGCAGCGATCTGCTGTGTTCGGCACACCGTCAGAGTCGTCGTCAGCCTGAGACTGCTTATCAGGGCCTTGGGGGTATTCAAATGCCCCTATGTCAGGGGCAGCGCCGCTGTATGCAAGGCTTATCCCCTGCCCGAAGCTCCAGCTCAGTTGCTTATCGACAGTGAGTGTGTTTGTGTCGTAGTTCACGCTTGTTATTGTTGCGGTCCCGCCCTGCCCTTCAAGCTGGATCGTATCGCCCCTGATTATCCCCCAGCCATCCATGAAATAATTGGGGTCGTTTACGGTAAATGTGGTGCCGGTTCCGCCCGGGCTTGTAACTGCCGTGAGGAATCCTCCCGCATCAATTACAGGGCTGGTTGCTTTCACGCGCAGATCAGGCAGCTGCCGGTCAAACGGGTCGCTGCCATTTGTGTTCATAAAAAGCGGGTCCCCGTTGGAATCAGTCCAGTTATAGCCATAGATCTGATTTGAAACCGGCTGGCCCCTGAAAGGGCCGCCGAAGTTATTGTAAACTATATTGTTCTTGATTATATTCTGTAGCGAATTCGATATCTGTATGCCGCCAAAATCCACCGGGCCAAAACCGTTGTAACCATTGTGGTAAACGGTGTTAGAGTAAATGTAGTTGTATCCGGGCGGATCCCCTCCAAGGCCCTTGTTGTACGGGTAAATTCCGGCGCCTTTGTTGTTGAAAACAAAATTGAACCTTACAATGCTGTGGTGGCCTGCCAGTTCTATCCCTTCCCCGCCCTGCTTGTAATCGGAAGCTATGCCTGAAAATCCTACGCGGTTGTATTCATACAAATTGCGGTAGGTAATCGGCCCAAAATCGGTTATGAGGCGGTTTCCAGCCACATCGTTTGGGATGCCGCAGTTTGGCGCGCTCATCCATTCCTCATTATGCCAATAGTTGTTCCGGATGACATTAAATGGCGTGCGCACTTCAATGAGGTCATGGGCGCCGTGAAAGAATGTGTTGTTTTCAAGAAGGTTATACGAGCTCAGGTCCTTTTTATACCACTGCGCCGAAGTGTCCCCTATCTGCAGCGTAAGGCCCTGCGGGCTGCAGTCAGGCAGCCCGGTGTAATTGTAAAGCACCTTCCCAGCCTTGGAAAAATTTGAGTCGTGGATCCAGTTGTGCGTGGAATTGTGCTGGATAATTGATATGCCGATGTTCTCGAAGGCGGAGCGGCTTATTTCGTTGTGGCTGGCATTGTTGAGCNNCTGAAATGCACCCCGTCGACCTTGATATAACCCTGCCCGTCTATCTTTATCCCTGTGCTGTATTGCGCATTGTTGCCGTCAAAAACCACGTTTTCATCGCCATGGCTGCTGAATATAATGGGGTTTTGGGGCGTGCCGGAATTCGTGTGCAAAAAAATAGAAGCACTATAAGGAAAAGTATACCAATAAATTCCCCCCCTCAAAAAAACCGTATCCCCCGCAACTGCATTATTGCTGGCAGTATAAACGCTGCAGGCAGCAGCGTCATTCAATGGCATTTCACTTTTACAATTTTCCCATTTTTCCTGCCCCGCAGGACTAACCCAGTATGTTTGCGCGCTTGCGATTGTACTGGAAAAAAGAATTATTGTAATGAGAATAACCGCTTTGGATTTCATGTTTTGTCGTTTCTATATTGCCCTGAACTCGTATAAAATGGTAGTTGCCTGCAAAATTCCCCAAAATCAGCTCTATGCCGATATCACGAGTTCGCCCGCGGCCTTGTAAAACAACAACGCTAAAGCAGTCCGATTGCGGTTAGTGGCTTGTATGGCGGTGTTGTGTTTGACGGGTAAGTGAGGATGCAACTGTTTTTCCCCATGGCTTTCATTTGAGCCCTGTTTTTGGTTGGCCCGCCGATTTCGAAAACATATTTTTTTCCGTGCATGGTTGTCGTGTAATTGGGTTTTTTTTCACCGCGCGCGCCCTTCAAGTATTGTACCGGGAAGCCATTGATTTTCATTGCTTCTACAAAAAATTCTTCCCTTAGCGTCCCAACGCTCTTTCCAACCTCCATATTTTTCTGGAAAAGTGCCCTAAATGGGGGTGTGAAAAGTATTTTCGGCTCTTTCATCACATTGCTGCCCGCCGGCTTGACAGGATTGAGTACAAATGCCTTTTCCATTGCTTCCACATACCGGATAGCCTTGTACTTGGTTATCCCGATGTTACGCGATATTGAGGAGTAGCTCACATCCTCCACCGTTGAATTAGCAATGTTCTCAAGCATGGCTTTTACGTTCAGTATGTCTTTGCCATCAAAGCCGAGGGAAAACACGAGGTCTCTTTCAATTATTCTTTCCAATATGCCCCTGAAAATCGCGGGGTTTTTGTCTTCCATGTATGCTGGCACAATGCCGCCGGCAGCATATTCTTCAAAGTAAGGGTCGAGCCTCGCAATCTCCTGCATTTTTTTGGCGTCACCAAGGTGCCCTATTCCGATTCTGCCCACATCAATTTTTTTTGCAAAGTGCAGGTATTCCCTGAAAGAAAAAGGGAAAAGGTTCTTCACTATAACCCTGCGGCTAAGGTCAGCCCCCGCATTTATTATGTCAATTGCCACAGAACTCGTGAAAAAAACCCTTATTTCAAGCCCGTCATAAATCTGCTTGAGTTGATCCTGCCAGTTCTTGGAGTAACTGATTTCATCAAGCAACAGCTCCTTTACCCCATATCTTTCCTGAATGGCCTTTGCAGTTTCAAACAGGTTCAGGTTGGTGAAGCTATCGAGCGAAATATAGAACGCATCAGGTTCCTGCAGGAGCCTTTGCTTGAGCATAGTAGTTTTTCCTATGCCCCGCAAACCCGCAATTCCAATAAACGCCCTGCCCTTGCCGAACACCGAACTGAACCCATGCCTCTTTTCCAGATATTTTTTAGCCTGAACCCTTGCACTTTCGCTGTTCTCCAGCAGGGTTTTTTGCAAATTTTCATCCAAAGCCATAACATAGGAAAATACGCCAACAATTTAAAAACATTTCGTTTAATCATTTGACAAAATGCGATACATTTTGTAAAACTGTTGAACGCCCTAAAAACGCCTATGTTGAAACGTACGCATAGCCATCAAAAGGCCAGTATAAAACAAGGCAGTCAGCGAGTGCAGCGTTTGCTATTGCGCCACGAAAAAGGCGTTGACCAGATAGCGCCAAAGCAGGGCCGGGAAATAGAATTCAGACTCGAGAAAATAACCGGTTAAAATTTTGAAGCAGCCTAAAATCCCGGCACCGTGAATGTTATTGTTTTTGCGCTGCGGTCATAGCTTTGTATTGTGCAACTTGTGCATTCAACCCCATCGCGCAGGATTTTCGGAGGATTGAAGTTTTTGTTGTAGCGCGTTATTGTTGCCTGTGCGGATTGGCGGGGCTATTTTGGATTACATCAAGGCATGCCGTTTGCGGCCAGCAACTGCATTCCCAATGCAGCCGTAAACAGTCCCCAATCCTTAAATAGGCCAAATGGCCTATGATTTATATCCCCATTTTTTAATTTAAATCCATTCAATGCCATTTAATTCCACCCCATTTTTTTGTGGAGACGTGAAAGAATGGACAAAAGGAAAAATCCGGGCGGCCGGCGTAAAAGTCGTAAAAAACGCCTTTCCGCAAAAAAACCAGTGCCTGCAAGGCGCGCCTACAGCGCTGGCAGGCTTGAAGAGCTTTCGGAAATCTTGCCCGAATCTGGCCCGGGTGGAAGGCCAGGGGGGCTTGGCAGCGGCATTCGCGGCATTTCAGAGGGGTTTTTGGGGGTTTATGCTCCCGGTAAAAAATCCGGCCCTTGGGAAAATGAAGATTATCAGAATGCACCATATGAAGGAAATGGCGGCGGAGAGTTCAGGCCGCACAGCAGGCCCCGCAGGCCGGAGGACAAATTGAGGGGCGGGGCTATAAAGGGCAAAGGCAAAACAAAGGCAAATGCAAGGAGGGATGGGAAAAATGACGCATAAAGCACCACACAGGCACGCTGACACAGGCCATGGGCGCAACATGGAGGCCCATGGCTCAATAAGGCTTGCGGACGCGCTCAACAAGAAGGTTTTAAGTGATAGCGGCAGGGAAATCGGCAAGATTTCAGACATCCGCATAGATCCCGATTCGCTCGAGGTCGCGGGCATTTCCGTAAAGCGCGGGATATTGGCGCGGGACATGTTTGTCGCAAGGCGCTATATACAATCCCTTGGCGATCAGGGGGCAATACTCAAGATCACGCCGGTTACGCAATACAAAGGGATGAAAGTCTTCGACCTGCACGGGAAGGAAGTGGGAAGCGTAAAGGAAGTGAGGGCTGTCGGCAGCACCAACAACGCCGTATCGCTCGTGGTAGACCGCGGAATAACGCGCAAAAAGCTTGTAATTGACAAATCGGACGTGATGGCGATAGGCGAGAGCGTGCTCCTCAACAAAGGCATTGAGAGCATCACTGATTAGCCTTCATGGCCCGCCAAAGCCCCAAGGATGGCGCGGCTTCCTTCTCCTGTAAAATACAAACAGCAGGCTCACAAAAACCCACGCTACAAGCACTGTCACTATGATCCCGCCCTTTGCAAGGTCCTCAAAAGCCGGCAGCTTGATTTCAGGCAGCACGATATCCGGGGCAAGGTTTCTTTGCTCACAATCTGCATCGGCATTGCACACCATGTTCGGCCCGCAGCTAAGGCCCGGCCGCGGGGTATGTTTGCACTCAGGGCCGGAACACGAGTCCTTGGTGCAGATATTGCCGTCATCACAGTCAAGCTCTGAGCAGGCGAACTTTTCAGGTCTTTGGGAGCATGTCACCGCCGGATCAGACATTGATTTGAAAAATTCCCCGATCCGGTCAAAGACACTTTTGTCGCTCAGGCCGTTTACTATGTAATTGAGGTTCACGTCAGCGCCGCTGTTAAAATCCTCCAGTTTCCACTCAACGATCGGGGGTGCCGGGGATATTATGCTGTCGGGGTCCGGAGTGAAAGAGACCCTTTTCACATGGCTTGCAACCTCTGGCGGTATGGTTTCGTTAAGGGTTACTTCGCCTATGCCTGTGCCCGTGGGGTTTTTCACATTGATGAAAAAGCTGAAATATGATGCTGTTGCGCCCTGCCCTGCCTTCACGAGCCTCCATATGAGAAAACGCTGCGTTACAATGCCGCATGCCGATTCTGCCGGCTCATCCGCATATCCCTCCTGCCTGAGGATATTAATCGTTTTATTGATGTCTTCCTCCTTGACTTTGCCNNCCTCCTCCCCCGCCGCCTCCGCCGTTATCCCCGCCGCCAGGCGGAGTCACCGGGGGCTCTTCTGGTGTTGTGATCGTGATGCCCACGCTTGCAATTTGCGAATTCTGGTCAAATGCATCCGTCACAACGACATAGAACGTGTGGGCTGCAACGCTCAGGCCGCTGAAAGTGTAAGCCGTGTTGAGGCCGTTGTCAATCCATGCCTCGGAATCCTTCCTGACATAAGCCTTTTTCACGGAATTGTCCCCTGCAGTAATTGAATAAATAAGCGGGATCGAAGTGCCTGTCGTGGAATATCCTGATGCAGGGCTTGTGATGGCAACGCCTGGGCGCGTGCCAAGGTAATATACCCCCACATTGAAATCGGTTGTGGCATCAGCCCAGTTCCCTGTCGGGACATCGGTGAGGATAAAGTTAATATCATAGCCCTCTCCGGTAGTACTCTGGTCGGCAGCATCCGTGATCACGACCATGTTGA
>DUGC01000091.1 GCA_013331625.1 Candidatus Iainarchaeum sp.
GATTGCGCTCTGCACGTCCTCTTGCGAGCAGCTTGCGGCATTTATCGTGTTTCCGGCGATACATGCGGAAATGTCATATCCCGAGCAATCCAACTGGCATTTGAGTGTTCCGGATGTGAAACCAGCTGCGGCTGTTGAGCACATGTATCCGTTCACGTTTGCGTCATCGCACGCTTCTCCGGCTTCAACTATGCTATTGCCGCACACCGGCAAAGCAGCCATGAACGGAAATAATGCCAGCAGCACAGCCAGCGACAAGACTGCTATTTTGCTTTTGTTCATTCAACTCTATATTGCCTTTAACTTGTATAAAATAATGGCGTCGAATGTTATTTTGCTAAAACTCAGGCACGCTGAAAGTAATTGTTTTTGAGTTGCGGTTGTATGAGGCGATTTGGCAATTCGTGCATTCCGTTCCGTCTTTGAGTATCTTCGGGTTCGTGAAATTTGTGTTATAGATTGTTATTGTCGCGCTTTGGTTAAGTTGTGGCAAATTGTTTTGGTTCAGCGTGATTTTGTTTTGTGAAATATTCAGGTCAGCATCGAGGTTGAGCATGTCGTCCTCCCCTGCAGACATTTTTACAAGCAGGATACTTTTGTTTGTGTATGAAATTTTGCCATATTGTGATATCCCCAATTCAAGGTTCTGCATTCCGTTGATGTCTGTTGCATTGAAATCAGGCGCGATGTCGAATTTGGTTGCAATAGGGAGCGCGCAGCCGTAGCGGTTCACAAAAGCCCTTGCAGCCGCTGCCGTTTTCGGGCAGCGGTCTTGTGTGTTTGGCACACCGTCGCCATCGGAATCAGTCGGTACCGGCGCTTGCGAATTGGCCATGTATTCATAGGCACCTATGTCCCAGCCAGTGCCCTGCGGGCGGGGAGTGCCCGCGTAATCCGTGTTAAAGCCTGTTGAAAGGTCAGTGCCGGCATTGATTGCAGGGCTGTTGGGTTTTAGCCTCAGGTCGCCATTTGCCGGGTCGGCAAAAATTTCCTGCGGAGTGACGCCTCCGTTGATGCCGTGGGTTTCCGGATAGTACAGGACTTTGGCCGAGTTGTCCCTGTCGGTTATGATGTTGTACCCTGCCCCCATTCCGCGGAGGCGGGGGTTGAACGAATAAAAGCCGGTGCCTTTGCTAAGGCCGTCCCCGACTGAAATAAACAGGTTGTTGAAGACCTGGCCATTGTGGGCCCCGGTCCCGTCTGCATTTGCAGCGAAGAGGAATCCGATGGTGAATGGCGAATCGTAAATTGTATTGTTGTAAATCCTGACCCCGGGCAGGGTGTTATTCAGCTGTAGCCTGGAGCGCAAAAAAATATTATTGCGAAACGTCCAGTCCTGCATGTCGGCATATCCGCTGCCCGAGTCCAGATTCCCGAACTGCCCGTTGGAGTCCATGATGTAATTGCGCTCGAATACAATCCCCCTTGCAGTCATTTTGGCCGAGCTTTCAAAAGTCTGGATAATGTCAGCATGGTTGCCCCCTGTCGCGCCCTGGTCGGAATTGAAGCGGATGAACTGGTTGCCGCTGATCACCTGGGTTTTTCCCCACACGCGCAGTGCATCATAGCCCAGCCCGTCGCGAAAAATGTTGTTCGAAACGGTATTGTCGTGGCCTATCATGGCTACCATGCCGTTTCCGGTCGGGGCATAAAACGTGTTATTCATGATGCGGGTGAATGCCGGCCCGCTGGTGCCGTCATTGGTTTCCCCGCCCTGCATATAAATGCCCTGCGCGCCTTTCGTGAATTCATTCCTCTCGATTGTATTGTTGTTCGCCCCGCTGCCATAAAGGGCCAGTGTTGTTCCCTGGAATTTTATGCCCGTGATTTTGTAATAACTGTTGTATACCGTCAGTTTTCCGTTTATGATTGTGGTGCCATCGCCCAAGCCCGTGATTGTTATCGGGTATGAAGCGGTCCCGTTCCTTTTTGTCGAACCTCCCGCGAATGTTCCGGCGGCAAGACGGATTGTGTCTCCTGCATTGGCCTTTCCAAGCGCATAGTCGAGTGTCAGGAATGGCGATGAATTGCTTCCGCTGTTGGTGTTGCTTCCGCCTGTTGAAACATACCAGTCCCGAATTGAAGGCGCTGAAAGCGAGCCGAACCCCGCTTCCAAGGCCAGATTCGAATTGAGGGATAGGGTGCAAGCTCCTGTGCCAAGGCACCCTGCACCGCTCCAGCCGCTAAATGCAGAGCCCGTGCCCGGAGTTGCCGTCAGGGTTACTGATGTGCCTGCGTTTAATGTTTCAGAGCAGTCGGAGCCGCAATTTATCCCTGCACCGGTTATTGTGCCGCTGCCTGTGCCGCTTTTTGTGACCACCAAAGTATAAGATGATGGCGGGGGAGCCGGCAATGTTGTTGCAAAAGCGGCTGATGACATTGCCGAAATGTTTCCGCCCGCATCATATGCTTCAATAGTGTAAGAATAACTGGTATCAGGCCTCAGGCCGGAATCAGTGAAGGATATGCCCGGGCTATTCCCTGCCAGGGTTTCGTTGCGGTAAATCCTGTATCCGGCAACCTCGTTATTGTCAGCTGAAGCGTCCCAGCTGACGCTGGCCTGTGAAGAGGAAATTGCGGTTGCTAAAATTCCGGCAGGCGCTGAGGGCGCACTGTCATCGGTAATGCTGTCCTTTCCCGAATCATAAATTTCCCTTATTTCCCCGGCTGAAAGTTCCCTGTTGTAGGCCCTGAGGTCATCTACAGAGCCCTTGAAAAAATTCCCTGTGCTGCCACGGATCATCGCCCCCATGGCTGAAGTATTCAATGCAATCTGCTGGGGGCTATAGGCTATGACCCTGTCAAGGACGCCATCGATATATAATTTACCCGCGCCGTTGAAATCTGCCCACGCTATATGTTTCCATGAGTTATTGAATGCAATTCCTGCCGATGTCTGGGCGGGCACCAGACTGGTTCCATTGCTGTTCCTTATATGGACCCCGAGCTTTCCGGACGAATCAGCATAAAGCCAGAACACAGGGCTGCTATTTGCAGTATTGCCCTCGGCATATACTGCCTTGGATGCCTGCGGGCCGCCCTTGACCCATGCGCTCACAGAGTAGCCCGTTGATGGGTTGTAAACCGGCAGGCCGCTGGCAGCCGTGATCCTGACATAACTGTCTTTCCCGTCAAAGCTGATGGCATTTCCTATTTTGCCGTTTATCCATGCCGCCCCGTTCTGCACTGTTCCAACGTGGCCATTTCCTGAAAAGTCATTTGCAATAGTGCCCGTCCCTTCATCAAGTGGCCAGTATCCTGCAAGGCCATCGGAAAGTGACGCATCCGCAAGTGCGCACATGCAGAGAATTAAAATGGCCAGGGTCTTATTTTTACATTTCATAATTGAGTATATCTTGCTCCGGGATGGTATAAAATGATATTGCCGGAGGTTTTGCTGGCTAAAACCCCGGCGCCGTGAAAACAAGCGTTTTCGCACCGCGGTCGTATGCTGCAATCTTGCACGCAGTGCATTCCTCTCCGTCGCGCAGTATTTTCGGGTTCGTGAAACTGGTGTTGTAGAGCGTTATTGTCGCGCTTTGGTTTAGTTGAGACAAATTGTTTTGGTTGAGCGTTATTTTGCCCTGTGAAATATTGAGGTCTGCGTCAATGTCGAGGCGGTCGTCTTCCCCTGCAGTTATTTTTACAAGAAGGATGTTTTTGCCTGCGTACGAAATTTTCCCGAAGGCCAATATTCCCAGTTCGAGGCTGTGCATTCCATTGATATCCGTTGCGTTGAAATCGGGCCTGATGTCGAATTTTGTCGCAATCGGGAGGGCGCAGCCGAATATGTTCACATGAGGCCTTGCCGCAACTGCCGTATTAGGACACCTGTCAGCTGCGTCCGGAACCCCGTCAAGGTCGTCATCGTTTCTGTGTTGCCCTCGAGGCTGTGTGCCTGTATGCTCAAATGCGCCGATGTCCCAGGCAGAACCCTGCGGGCGGGATACATTGTTGTAATCATTACTAAAACCAGCAGAGCCAAGATCTTCGCCAGCATCCACCCCCGGACTCGTTGCCATAATATATAGGTTTACTAGGTCACTGCGCGCCGGATAAGTGCTAGTATCTATAAAACCCATTTCGTTTATACTGGAAGCGATAATGCTGTTGTTGTCTAACCCCGATGCTTTCCATTCATTAAAGGTGTATGCTTTGTAAGGGCTAACCTGAATCGCGAAAGACTGAGAATTGCCCGGATAGCAATAATTGTTATTGGAAACGAGGTCGTCGAATGAACCTGCCTGAAAAATAAAGCACAACCCATTCCCCACTAAAATATTATTTTTCAATTCGGTGAATTTTAAGTTTATAGAAAGCGGCACATTAGAGTAAATCGTATTATTGTAAATTTTGGTCATTTCGCTGCCCACCCCTACCCCGATAGCGTAATAACTATGGGCATTTATCAAAACATTGTTGCGTATTGTAGTTTTGTCTGCTGCAGAAAGGTAAACCATGGCTGTGCCGCCAGCTTCGCCGAATACCTCATCATTATAGAAAAGATTACTCTCCACAAGATTGCTGGTTGGCCGGGGATATGTCCCGGCACCTTGCCTAATAAAGATAAAATCCTGATGCGGCACTTTTAACGGGTCACCGCCCCAGTAACCAATATCATATTGGAACAAGTCATGAATTACATTATTTCTGACTGTATTATTTGTGGCCGCTATAGATGAACTTGATGAAATGTCAATTCCCCAATTAACAAAATGGTGGATGTTGTTCTCCGATATCGTGCAATTCCTGCCCCCACTGATGCCTATACCGGCGCCCCCTGTCTTGGTTACTTCATTTCCTGAAATTTGACAGTCAATAGGATTGAGCAGGAAGATTCCCACCCCATTTACTTGCACCGAACCGTCATTAGACCAGTCGCCTATGTCGTGAAGATAAAGGCCTTTTAATCTGACACCAACTGACGAACTGTTAAAGCGCACTCCTACCCCGGAGTAAGTTGCCGGGGCATATTTTAGCCCCCGGATTTCGAAATTCTGGATTGTAATATAGTTAATTTCCCTAGAATTTGCATAAAACCCCAGGCCCCTCGTATTCTCCCCATCAATAATTGCCTTGCCGGCACCCCAGTTACCAGTTGAATTTCCATTGTATACTATCCTGTTGCTATCCGAGTTTCCAGGCCAGCTTAAATTAATGGTGCCCTTGTATACTACTCCCCCTTTAAACATGACTATGTCACCCGGGTTGAGGGCAACGTTTTTTGGGTTCCCTGAGGAATTAGCGTCTCCCGGAGAATGCTTCCATGCAGTTAATGTGGACTGGCCATCAGCAGCATCATTCCCGTTCTCAAAATCGATATAGTATGTTGCCGCGCTTGCCGATGTTGCGAGCAGGAAAATTATCCCAATCAAAATAATCTTGTTGCAGTTCATGTTTTTCCGGTTCTATATTACTTTGAGCTTGTATAAACGCGTAGCGAAGCCCCCTTGCAAATAAGTTGGCCTTGCCGATAATTGATGCTATGCCGATATGTTCGCCCGCAGCGGTCTTGTACATCGCGGCCTGCCGATGCCCTCCGTTAAAAAGTGAAAACCGCTTCATTAGCTGTTGCTTTCAAGCAGCCATTTCCATGCGGGTTCCACGTTTATTTTTTTTCCGTTCTTTTGGATTTTTTCCTGCTGGTCATAAGTGAGTATTGTTCCCTCTTTTATCCCGAGTTCCTGCAATGTTTCTGCCAGCCCCTCTATTTCCCTTTTTCTGTTTTTTTCCGTGAGACGGTAGCAGGCCTGTATTGCAGCGGGCTTTTTTGCCTTTTTCTTTATGATGAAATCGCACTCTTTGCCGCTTCTTGTCTTATAATAGTAGATGCCATTGTTTTGTATGGAATTTTGCCTCCTGAAAAGTTCTATGAAAACCGCATTTTCGAGCACCCTCCCCATGTCAGCAGTTTCGCTTGCAAGGAAGGTTATGTAAGATGTGTCGAAGAGGTAGATTTTTGATTTGGAGTACTCGCTTTTCTTGAATGATTTTGCATATTGCTTCACATAGCTCACGAAATAGATGTCCTGGAGTGTTCCGAGAATGGTGTAGATGTCCTCGAGGCTGTATGGCATCTTGTTTGATTTCAGGTAATTCTCATATGCGGCAATGGAAAAAGGGTTGCCATAAAGGTTCAGGAGGTACTTTGCAGTTGTGGTGGCCAGCTTGATATTGCTGATGCTGTTCCTCTCTATGGTGTCTTTGTATATTACCGTGTCAAAATAGTTGTTCACAAGCCTGTTTTTCAGCCCGATGTCTTTTGCCAAAACCAGTTCGGGAAACCCGCCATGCGTGAGGTATTCCCGGAACAACCTTTTAATGCGATACACTTTGCTGGAATACTGTGTTTTTGCGTCCAGCGCAAGCCCCTTCACATCGAGGAATTCCCGGAACGAGAGCGGGAGGAGCAGGAACGGCAGGGCTTTCCCCCGCAAGGAAGTTGCAATGTCGCTGCTGAGCATTCTTGAATTGGATCCGGTGGCGTAGGTCCTGAAATGCCAGTTCAGCAAGGATATGGCGAAATTTTCCCATCCTTCGACAACCTGTATTTCATCGAGGAAAAATACAAAATCCCCGGATTCGAACAGTTCTTTTGCAGATTCCGTGATAAGGTTAAGGTCGCTTCCAGTCATGCCTTTGAGAATATTGTCCTCAAAGTTGATGAATACCGGCTTTTTTTTAGCCTGTTTTTTATAAATGTTGTAGAGATAATAGCTTTTGCCGGCCCTTCTTGGCCCGACTATGGCAATCACCTTGTCAAACGGTATTTCAGGCAACTGCATAGCCCGCTCAAAAGTATCCTTCGGGGCGGTTTCCTCGAATTTGAGGAGGGCCTTTTTCACCGTGTCGATGTCCATGCACTAAGCATGTGCGCAAGTATTTAAAAACTTACCTTTTTACGTAAGGAATTAGCTATAATACTTACCTTTTCAGGTAAATTTTTTAAAATAGACGGCCGCATTTTGGAAATACGGGTGGCTGCATGGCCAGCATACAAAAGTCACATGTTACATAAATTCGCATTTATTTCAAAAGGCATAACTATAATGCGCGCACACTGTTCGCTTCAAAACCCAGGCACGCTGAATGTTATTGTTTTTGAGTTGCGGTCGTATGAGGTGATCTGACAGCTTATGCATTCAATTCCGTCCCTCAATATTTTTGGTGAATTGAAACTGGTGTTGTAGAGTGTTATTGTTGCTGGCAAATTAAGTTGTGGAATGTTGTTTTGATTGAGACTTAATTTGCTTTGTGAGATGTTAAGGCCAGCGTCCAAATCCAATCTGTCATACCCCCCAAATGCTGTTTCAGTAAGTGAAATAACGGCGTTATTCCACGTGATCTTCCCAAATTGTGAAATTCCCAAATTGAGGTCTGTGAGAGCAATAATGTCTGTCGCGTTGAAATCGGGTTTGATGTCGAATTTTGCTGCAATCGGAACCGGGCATCCAAACACATTTATGTAAATAGCAGAAATTCCGGTTTTGACTATGGAACATTTTGAAGCTGTGACGCCTCTGAAAAGAGCAATGACCTCCTGCGGGCTAAGCGGCCTGTCGTAAATCTTTATCTCATCAATATCTCCCCTGAAATAGAAACGGTTCTTTTGACTCCCTATCCTTAAACTGCTGCCTGCAGGAATACTGGTTTTGGGCAGACCTGTCCTTGAGAGGAGCAACTGGCCGTCAACATAAAAATAAATGTCTTCAGTAGTTTCCTTTGCATCCTTGATGCCGACAAGGTGGTACCACTGCCCAATGTTGGGTGTAAAGCCTCCTCCGCTATATTGCGAAACACAATTAGTCTTTGAGGAATCCTTGGAACAAAACTGGAAAATCCCTGTATTGCTATATCTCATCAAACCGTAGCCACTGCTCCATATATCATTATAGAAGACAATGCCGTCATTTTGTGTTCCAAAACCGCTGACCCTCACCCATGCCTCGATTGAAAAGCTGTTTGAAAGCATTTCAATGCCACTGCTATTGGGCACTTCAACATAGTCATCCAGGCCATCAAATGAAAGGGCTCCATCTATTACCCCCCTTGACCACGATGCGCCATTTACAACAGCATTGTTTCTGTTGCCTGATGAATCAACTGCAATAGAACCGGTTCCATCATTGAAGCTAAGCCGTAGGACATTTCCACCAGGGATTGGAGGTGCATCCAATGTAGTGGCAGAGATGGTATCTGAAGCGACCGACTGATTTTGCGCAAAATCAAAAGCGATGACATAATATGTGTAAGCAGTGTTCGGAGACAACCCATAGTCTAGGTATGATATTGTGCTTGTGGTTGCAATCTCGGCGCCATTCCTGAATACTTTGTAACCTGACACGGCCACATTGTCAATTGATGCGCTCCATTTGACACTCACCATTGAATAACCCAGCGCCTGTGCAACTACGGCAATAGGAGGGAACGGAGCAATGGTGTCTCGTATTGTTTCAACACAGCCATACGCCCCAATGTAAGTATTTCCTTTCCCATTGCCACATGCTGGAGACGATTGTCTTGGCCGAAAGCCATCATCACTTGTCCAAAGGACGCCATCTGCGCCCAAAGGGCTTTCAGTGTTTATAAAAAGTGGGTCTTGGGCAAATGATTCCGTGTCCTGGCGGGAAGTATCCTTATAGGAATTGAAATCAGCACTTGTGTATGTTAACCCATTATATAATACAAGGGCACCAATGCCCCCTGCCTTGTAATAGATGTTGTTATTGAGTGTTGTATTTGCAGAGCTATCAGGACTCACTAGGATAGCATGCGGGGCACCACTGCCAGCTACTATATTGCTCTTGAAGATTATATTCCTGTTTCCGGGACCAAAGATGTGCACCCCGCCAGACTTGCCTTTGGAATTGTAAATAGTATTATTAGAAAATTCAGTCCCGTCCACTATAGAGCCTGCAGGATTCTGACCGTCTGACTGCATTATCGGGCCGTCGTTATTTGACAACAGGTTTCCCTGTACACGGTTATGGCTTGAGTTTTCCCTTATCTGGACCCCAATACCGTTTATATCATGTATATAATTTCGGGCAATAAAATTGCTATTTGAATTTGGCCGTATGTACACGCCGTTTTCAGCAGGGCCGTAGATGTCATTGTTCTCAATGAGGTTATTGCTCGATTTTACGACTGATATTACATCACCATACCTTGATGAGGTGTCATGCACCTGAGAGTTTCTTATTGTGTTCGAGTTTGAATCCTCCAGCACAAGGACGCTGCCATAATCATCAGCACCCCTGTTGCCGTAAATATTACAATTATCGACAATGATCTGGCTGCTCCTTAAAATATAAACCACCATTGCCGTTTCTGCTTCGTGTATTATACAATTATTGACAATTATATGGTTGCTGTCCTGTACCCTAAGCACTTCCCCATAACTGCTGCTGTCCCTCATCTCAATATCGCGCAGCACAATATAGCTCTCATTTTGCAAAAACACAGCCCTCATTAGACCGGCTCCAGAAATCACCGGCCTCGGGCCCGAACCATAAGAGCCAATCAAAATAGGGCTGCTTTCAGAGCCAACCCCGTTTTTCGACCCAATCAAAAAGAGTTGCCCATTCCAAATCCCGCCTCTTTTAAAAAGTATTTCATCACCGGGCTGGAAACGAAAAGAGCCCACCTTGGAAATTGTTTTCCATGAACTTTCGGCGCTCAGGCCATTGCGCGAGTCATTTCCATCCCACGGATCAACGTAGTATGCCGTTGCACTCGCAAATGTGCCAAGCAT
>DUGC01000008.1 GCA_013331625.1 Candidatus Iainarchaeum sp.
ACCGGTCGGAATTCTTATTAAAACTTTCAAAAGCATAATCCTGCAATGCCAAAAAAGCAGCAGAGGGGAGAGCGAAGAACAAATAACATCAGAGGAATTGCGAGAACGGTTTTCACTGGTACAAGGAGAATCACAGCACCAAACTCCGCTGCAATTTTTTCCCTCTCTGACATTCTCATAAAAAGGGCACTAGGAACCCAAGAGCATATTACGGAAAAATTAACTGCAATGGGCCGCCATCGGGCCAGCCTATTTTATTGGATCGGTGAGAGGAATGTCAGGCCAGCCCTGCCTATCTCAAGTGTTATCCGGATCACGGAAAGACTCCTCGCAGAACTTCCAGATTATATGAAGAGAAATAAATCCAAAATGGATGCACAATGGAAGGATGTTCTTGAAAAATTAAATACAGGAATCCCGCAAGAACATGAAAGCATGGTAAGATATCTGGATGAAACTCATGATGCCAACCGCCAAATCCCTATTACTCTTGACCTCATCAAAATGGCATTCGCGATACATGAAGACACAATGGCACACGAGATGGGAAAAAGGAGATTTGCAAAATATGCGGCTGATTTTGAAACAGGGAAAAACGAAATAATCCGGCTGCATTCCGGAAATCAATAAAACCTGCTTATTTACTGGCCATCTTCAGCAGCAGCTTATGGCACAAAAACTGGCTCTCCGTTTCCGGGTGGAACGTCCCGCACAAAACATTGCCGCTTCTCACAAGCACAGGCTTTCCACTCAGGCTGCTTAGGACCTCGACTTTTTTGCCTGCCTTTTTTATCACGGGCGAGCGGATAAATACCCCGTTCATTTTGCCCTCCCCCTTCACTTCAAGCGCTGCTTCAAATGAATCAGCCTGCCTGCCATATGCATTGCGCTCAACGCAAATATCAATGAGGCCAAGGGGCCGATAGCGCTTCTCGCCTATGACTTTTTTTGCAGCCAAAATCGCCCCCGCGCATGTCCCATAAAAAGGCATGCCTTCTGCAACGCGCTTTTTTATCCCGCCCTCAAGGCCTGCAGTCTGCATCAGATGTGCCATCGTGGTGCTCTCGCCACCCGGAATAATGAGCGCAGAGCACTTTGCAAGATCGCCCCTGCTCCGTACCTCAATTGCAGGAACATCGTGCTCGGTTAGAAGCCTTATGTGCTCAAAAAAATCCCCCTGCAATGCAAGGACGCCGATAGGTTTCATCTGCATAAAGACACCAGTAAAATGCTGAAAAAATTCCAATATAAAATCAATTAAAAATTGCCTTAAATACCCCGCTCCTGCAATCTTGTGTCAAGCTTTGAAATCTCAATGCCTGACATCGGCTCGCCAAGTGATGCCGACACCTTCGCCAAAAGCTTGGGGTCATTGAAATGCGCCGTGGCCTCGACGATTGCTTTTGCATATTTTTGCGGGTTTTGCGATTTGAAAATCCCCGAACCGACAAAAACGCCGTCAACGACAAGCTGCATCATGAGCGCGGCATCCGCAGGGGTTGCAATGCCACCTGCCGCAAAATTCACGACAGGAAGCCTTCCGAGATTCACAGTCCTTTCAAGGAGCTCAAATGGGACACGGAACTTTGCAGCAGCCGCCTCGATTTTCCTCTCCCCAGCGTTGCGGAGCATGGAAATTTCAGATGAAACAGCCCTTGCATGCCTGACAGCCTCGATGACATTGCCTGTCCCCGCCTCGCCCTTAGTGCGTATCATTGCAGCCCCTTCATTTACCCTTCGCAGCGCTTCCCCGAGGTTGCGGCAGCCGCACACAAACGGTATCCCGAATTTTTTCTTGTCAATATGGAACTGTGAATCTGCAGGGGTTAAAACTTCGCTCTCATCAATGAAATCAACCCCGAGTTCCTGCAGTATCTGGGCTTCAGCAAAATGGCCTATCCTGCATTTTGCCATCACGGGGACCGAAACAGCTTTCATTATTTCCCTGATTTTTGAAGGGTCGGCCATCCTTGCAACCCCGCCTGCGGCACGGATGTCTGCAGGGACCCTTTCAAGCGCCATCACGGCGCACGCGCCCGCCCTTTCAGCAATCTTTGCCTGCTTTGCGCTCACAACATCCATGATGCAGCCTCCCTTGAGCATCTGCGCAAAGCCATCCTTGACTTTCCACGTCCCCTTGAGCACATCCCCTGTGACATTAGCCATTTTCAAAACCACCATTCAAGCAAGAAATTTAGTAACATTATTGTCCCAAATGGTAATTAAAAGGTTATTTGCGCAAATTAATTCATGATCCCACCCGATGTAAAGGGGCAGCTTGTCAGGTATTTTGAAGAGGACCTTGGCAGAGGCGATATAACCGCGAGGATCACCCCGCGCAAAACCTGCACTGCAACGATCACTGCAAATGAAAAATGCACCATTGCAGGAATTGAGGAAATTGGATTCTTATTGGGGCATTTTGGCCTGAAAGTGAAAAGGCTCGCAAAAGACGGAAAAGAAATCAGGCCAAAAACGGCAGTCATGCAAATTTACGGGGATAACAGAAAGATACTCTCGCTTGAAAGGGTTTGCCTCAATATTTTGGGCAGGATGAGCGGTGTAGCAACACTTTGCACCAGGGCAAAAAGGAGAATAGGGAAGAGCGCAGTGATGCTTGCGGTAACGCGTAAAACTGCCCCTGGTTTCCAGCTCCTTGACAAGAAGGCCGCGCAGGTTGCAGGCCTGTGGACACACCGCAAGGACCTTTCCGAAATGATACTGCTCAAGGACAACCATCTGAAATTTTTCCCCACGGCGCTCGATGCGGCAAAAGCCGCTGCAAGAACAGGAAAGAAATTTGAGATAGAGGCGGAAAATGAATGGCAGGCAATATCTGCGGCGCTTGAAAAGCCAGATATCCTTATGCTTGATAACTTTTCGCCAAAACGCGCAAGGAAGGCAGTTGCTTACCTGAGGAAACTTGGATTTAATGGAAAGATCGAGCTTTCAGGCGGGATCACAATAGCAAACCTGAATAATTACACAAAAATCGGCGCTGACATCATTTCAATGGGAGAGCTCACAAGAAAAGCGCACATACTCGATTTTTACCTGGATGTCGAATGAGGCTGCAAAACAATGCAGGAGTCTTAACAGGGACACCCACAGGCCTTACGGGCTTTCTTGCATTCATACAAACCCACAATCAATTACACATATGATAAACTTGCTTTCAGGCTCGCTGCCGGCGGGATCAATCTTTTTTCCTGCGGGTTTGCAATGAACGCGCCATGCGGCGCAATGACTGGCTAGTAAATCCAATGGAAATAAGCTGCTCATCTGTCAGGTTATATTTTTCGCGCAGCACTGAAGGCGCATTAAAACCTGTCTGGATCAGCAGGCTGCGTGGACTTACATTGTGGGCTTTGGCCATTTCCAAAATACCTTGGACTGCATTCCGGGCGCCGGATTGGAACAGATCATTTAAAAAAATCCTTAACAACCCCCCACCCCGCCGGTATGCAATCCGATCCGGATGCCTCAAAGCCAGATTGCCGACATGCTGACCATGTTTCTTTGGCTGATTTAAACAAGGATCTTTCCTGCTCTCATGCCGATTCATGCATTAAAATTGGAGTTTGAAAAATAATAACCTTTCGGCATAAAAAACTTGTGAACTTTGGCTACGCGCGCAGCGAAAAATCGGGGATTCAATTCCCACCGCGCCTGTGGCGCCTTGAGCGAAAAGCGTTTTTTGCGCGGGCAATCTCTTCAGGGGAATACCCTGCAACCAGCATCATTTGCTCGGCCCCCCTCACCCCCACTAAATTATGGGGCTTAATTCCTGCAGCCTCAAAATGAGGCTTTTTGAATACCCCTAGCGCAAGGAGCTCTGCCACGCTAAGCATATCCTTGGAAATAAGATCCGCCGGCCCGAGCCTGAGTGTATTGAGCATCTTAAGCAATTTCTGAGGACCGCCATTTCCAAACGACCTGAATTCGTCAATTTTCCTATCTTTAAGTAATTCAAGCATATACCCGCGCAATAAAAGTTTGGCCTGCTTTAGGTTAACCAATCTCTTTGCCGGTTTTCCAAGAGGCCTGCCCGCAGAGTGGGAAAAAAGGTTTTTAGGAGCCATTAGTTTATTCACACTTCCAACCTATATTAATTTAACTTTGCATGGTAAATAATCAGTTATGTTAGGAAAAAAAGAAAATTCGGGAAATGCAAAAGGCCGGAGCGAAAAAGGCGGAACAGTGAAAAGGGGCCTCTTTGTAGGAAGATTCCAGCCATACCATCTTGGCCACCACAATGCGCTGAAGAATGCGCTTTTGCAGGTCAACGAGATGGTGATTGTGGTGGGAAGCCCGAAAGAATCATTCCAGCCCCAGAATCCATTCACTGCAGGCGAGCGCCTCGAGATGATTTCTGCAGCGCTGCGGGAAGACGGGATATTTGCAAAGTGTTATATCATTCCAGTGGATGACATATTGGAATATGCCCTCTGGACCGCACGCATAAAGAGCTACTGCCCCGCCTTTGACATCGTGTTCACGAACAACCCGTTGGTGCGAGAATTGTTCGAAGCGGACGGCTACAGGGTCGAAAAGCTCGTGAGCAACAACAGCAGGCTCGACTCGACAAAAGTGCGCAGCTGCATACTCAAAGGCGAGAGCCTCAAGGGCCTTGTGCCTGAAGCTGTCGAGGAATTCCTAGAAGCGATCAACGCAAAAAAAAGGGCAGAATCAATAGTTGCAGACGAAGTGAAGCAGTAGCTTTCAGCTGCATTTAATTTGGAATTTGAATCCAAAGTTTTGTCAAAAGAGCAGGTTATGGGCGAAAAATTCGATGTCATAGTGGTTGGAAGCGGCATTGCGGGCCTTAGCGCGGCGCTTGCAGCAGCAAAGGCCAAAAGCAAATCAGTGTGCCTCATTGAGCGCGGGAGCGAGAGGAATTCGAACAGTTATTTTGCGCAAGGGGGCATCGCATGCGCCCTATCAAATGAGGACTCATGGAAAAACCATGCCCTTGACACGATGAATGCAGGGGCAGGGCTTTGCAACAGGGATGCAGTCAACTTCATTACAAAAAGCGGCCCTGCTGCTGTGCGCGAACTTATGGACCTCGGCCTTGGATTTGACGGTGGGAACGAGAGGCCGGGGATGGGCCTTGAGGGGGGGCACGGAAAGAGCAGGGTGCTGCACATAAAAGGCGACCAGACAGGGCGCGAGATGACGCTGTTTTTGAAAAAAATCGCAAAGGAGCAAAAGGACATCCACTTCCTTGAAAGCACCATGCTCAGAGAAATCCTTGCGCAAAAAAAGAAATATTCCGGGATTGAATTTTTGGGAAATGATGAGCCGATGTTTTCACGTTCACTCGTGCTTGCAACAGGAGGATATGCAGCATGCTTTGAAAAGACTACAAACCCCGCAACGACACTGGGAAGCGGCATTTCAATTGCACAAAAGGCAGGATGCGAAATTTCGGGAATGGAATTTATCCAGTTCCACCCGACAACGCTGCACACGCTTTTGGGCGGGAATTTCCTTGTGAGCGAAGCTGTGAGGGGTGAGGGCGGGAAAGTTGTCAATGGCAGGGGGAAAACTATAGTGGACCCGCTAGATACGCGCGACAAGGTGAGCATTGCAATCTACCGCGAGCTTGAAGGGGGAGGAAAAGTGTTCCTCGACACGCGCGGGTTCGATTCGGGATTTTTCAGAGAGCGCTTTCCCACAGTTTATTCTGAGCTCATAGAAAACAGGATCAACCCCGAAAAGGACCTCATCCCAATTGAAACCGCAGCGCATTATACGATCGGAGGAGTGAAAACGGACCTTGAAGCGCTCACAAGTATAAAAGGGATTTATGCTGCAGGGGAATGCGCAAATTGCGGACTGCACGGGGCGAATCGACTCGCATCAAATTCGCTTCTTGAAGGATTAGTAATGGGAAAAATCGCGGGAAAAAATGCTGCAAATTATAAGGGGCAAAAAATAATGAAGACGGATTCTTCGATGAAAATGGATTCTTCGCAGGAAAATGCCGCTTGGCGCGAAGGCATCGAAACGGAAGCCGGCCTTGCAGCCATGAAAAAAACCATGTGGAAAAGCTGCGGAGTGATAAGGCAGGAAAAACTGCTCACCCAAGGGCTTGCGGCAATTACAGGGCTGGAAAAGAAAACCGAAATCAATGATTCTGCCGGTTCGCTAGCACTTCAAAACGCCTTTTCAGTGTGCAAAATGACGATTGAAGCGGCACTTGCAAGGAAGGAGAGCATGGGAACGCATTACCGGTTGAATTGAAAATTCAAATAAATGACTTTCCAAGAAAATGACATTAATTACCGGTTATTCATTCCCCGATGATTTTCACCAGCACCCTCTTTTGCCTCCTGCCGTCAAACTCGCAGTAAAACACCTGCTCCCACATGCCAAAATCAAGCTTCCCTTTCGTGACCGGCAGCACGACCTGATGGCCCATAAACTGGCGCCAGATGTGCGAGGCCGCGTTGTCCTCCCCCACATTGTGCGCGTAATCGGCATTGTAAGGGACGAGCCGCTCAAGCACGCGCTTATAATCCTCATGCAGCCCGCTTTCATTGTCATTTACAATGACTGCGGCAGTGATATGCATGGGGTTTACAAGGCAAAGCCCCTCTTTTATCCCGCTCTCCTTTATGGCCGCTTCTATTTGCGCTGTGACGAGGATGAATTCAATTTTATTTTCCGTGCAGAATGAGAGGTATTTTGTGTACGTTTTCATTGCAGGCGCCTGGTTTTTTTCCATAAAAAAAACAAATTTCACTTCCCGATCTCCATCATCCTGTCAAGAGCCGCCCTTGCGCGCTGCGCAATTTTCTGAGGGACTTTCACCTCATATTTGCGGCTCTCAAGCGCCCACACGATGTTTTCAAGATTGATTTTCTTCATATAAGGGCACATGCTGCACGGGGTGATGAACTCCTTGCCGGGAAAGCGCTGGCGCAGCATGTCAGACATTCCGCACTCAGTAACTATCATGAACTGCCTTGCGCTGCTTTTTTTGATATAATTGTACATGTCCGTGGTGCCGCCGGCAAAATCCGACTCCCCGATGACGCCGCTAGTGCATTCAAGGTGGGCGAGCACTTTTATGCGCGGGTAGGCTTTCCGGTATGCTATTATCTGCTAACGTGAAAAAGTGTCATGGACAATGCACCTGCCGCTCCAATAATGAAGCTTTTTTTTGGTCTGTGCCTGCAGGTTTTTCCCCATGTATTCATCGGGGAGGAATACGACCTCGTTGCCATCCATTGCCTCGATCACTTTGAGCGCATTTGCGCTCGTGCAGCATGCATCCGATTCCGCTTTCACTTCAGCGCTTGTATTTACATAGGAAACAACGGGAACCCCGGGGTGCTCGGCCTTAAGTTCACGCACATCTGCTGCAGTGATGCTTTGCGCTAGGCTGCAGCCAGCTTGGAGCGACGGGATTAACACCGTGCTGTCAGGGCTGAGTATTTTGGCAGTTTCCGCCATGAAATGNNCCCGATTTTGCTGCTTCAATGCCAAGGCCATAGCTGTCGCCCACAAAATCGGCAACACCAAAAGCGATCTCGGGGCGCTGGTAATTGTGGCACAGTATTGTTGCCCCGATTTCCTTCTTGAGCAGGTTGTTGACCCTTTGAGTAAATGGGGCAAAGAGAAGGCATTCTTGCAATGTATAGCCAAGGTGGTCCATGTTTTTTGCAAGGCGTCTTGCTTCAGCCTCAATTTCCTTGCGTAAAGGCACAGAATTTGCTGCTATGCTGGCAGTCCCCATAATAGCAATGTGTGCCAAAAATTGATAAAACGTTGCTGATCGGATAAAAAAGCAGATAATTACGTCAATAAAAGGATTTTGAGGAAGACGNNTATAATTACGCTTATAATTAAAAAGAAGGGACGGGGGAAACATGCAAACCCCCGCCACTTCAAATTACCGGTTACTTTTCGGCTCGGCTATCTTTTTTGCAGCATGGCAAAAACCGCCATCGCAATTATTGCCACAGCAAGCACCGCCCCTACAAGTGCGCTTGGCATTCTTGCAAGTGATTCTATCACCCCGTCTTTTGTCAGTTCCTCTGAAGGCAGCACTATCATCCCTGTCGGGGTTTTGCCGTCAGTGGAACTTTGCGGCAGGCTTGAGTTCTGCGAGCCATTTTTAAATGGCAGACCGGCATTAAGCTCCCCTTGCCCTATGCTCGCGCTTTTTGGCGGCTCCTTGCGATTGGCTGAATTCGTATCAGAAGCATTTGAATCCCCGATTCTTTGTGAAATTTTCCTAAAAAGCTTTCCGCCACCCCCTCCGCCTGTTACCTGCGCATTATCCGGAGGACTTGCAGGAGCGGGAACCGGGATTGCTATCGTGGTGAATTGATGGCTGGCCTTGTCTGAAAGCGTTGCCCCGAAATTCCCGCTGTTTCCTGCTATATCCCTAATGGCATTTGAGATGGTGAAGAAGTAATTTGTGCCAGGGTCAAGCCGCCCTGCATTAGCCGTGAGGACAACTTTCCTATCTCCCTCAGCCAACTGGACNNGTTGTCGGGACTATTGAGTCGTCCCCATACCTGCGCAGCTGGACCGTTTGCACCCCTACAGTACTTGCGTCAAGCGGCTCGCTGAAGAGCATGAACATTTCCGTATCCAGCGCTACGCCAGTGGCATTATTTGCAGGGCTGTGGCTCAAAAGCACCGGGCTGTTCGCATCAGGAGTGATCCTGAATGGCCCGCTGTTTATCACAACTTCATTTTTCGCAATGTCCCTGGATTTTATTTTCAGGTCATAATCCGTGTCAGGGCTCAATCCTGATATCAGTACCGCATGCACGGTGCTGGCGGCTGTTGAGGATGCAGCTACCCTGACATAGGTGCCATTGGCGCCGTATTCAATTTCACCCTCGCTTGGCTCATTGGTCCTCCAGCTGACATTGACATCACTGCTGCTGATATTCCTCACAGCCACATCAATTATCTGCGGAGGCATGACATCTGCATTCTGGTCGACCACGTTCACTGTCCTTGCAGCCTGCTCTGCCGCATTGCCCGCCACATCATTGGCATCATAAGTCACAATATACGTACCCAAAGTATTCGTATCCACAGGATTCACGGCCACAATTCTTCCAGTGATGTTGCCGTCAACATTGTCGGCTGCCGTTGCACCCGGATCAGCATAAGCAGACCCCAGATGGACATTGACAAGGGCTGGCCCGACGAGCGTAATCATGGGTGGCATGTTATCAGCCGTCCTGACGACATTCACAACCCTTGAGGCGCTTGCACTGTTCCCTGAAAGATCGGCCACTGAATAAATTACGCTGTATGTGCCTTCAGCAGCAGTATTTACATCACTTGTTACTGTAATGGCTGTTGTAAGGTCGCCATCTTCATTGTCCAATGCGCTGGAACCCGCATCCGCATACACTGAACCTTGCATGACTGATGCAGGATTTGCCCCCAGCACAGTTATCACGGGTGGCTGGGTGTCCCCTGAAGTCCCCAATGTAAAATTTCGCGAGGCAAATGCAGTGCCGCTCGCGCCATCAAATGCAACTACGGAGATGGTGTTTGCCCCAAGGGCTGTCACCAGCCTTTCAAGTGCCTTGTTATTGGAATCGAATAATGCGGCAGCATCACCTGCCCCGATAGCACTATTCAAAATAACAGCATCATCTATGCGGCCGTCCCAGACTCTTGACCCGTCCGAATTAGACCCTATGGCCAAACCGGAGGCTGAGGCGGCAGGAACATTGCTGTAATCTGCCTGGGCAGCAAGGGCCCCATCAATATAGAGATTTATAATAGAGCCATCATACGTCCCCACAACATGGGTCCATTTGCCGGCCTGCAGCGGGGCGCTGGCTGCATGGGCCAGTCCATCCACAAAAAAATTCAGTGTTTCCGCACCGTTGAGTGAATAATATGCAATCCCATAGCCATCAGCATATGTTGGGCTGCCCGATCTGACTATTACCGGCGCACCATCCTGCAATGAGGATGGATTTATCCAGACAGAAACCGTGAGCTGTGCGGCCGGCAAGCTCCCGGAGTCGGGAACGGCTACTTTGCCCTCAGAGCCGTTGAATGAATACGAATTGCCAAAACGCCCGTCAGCAATGGCTGCATTTTGCACTGAACCATCATTGCCTGAAAAAGAGCCATCATGCAACAGCAAATTGCCGCCGCCATTATCAATAATATCGTTGAAAGTATACCACGCGACAACACCATCACTAAAAAAGCTGTAAACATCCAGATCATCTGTTGTAATGGCCTTTACCAGCGCGGGGCCATTTATGGCCGAGCCTTCAGGTGGTGTCGGCTCAACAAATTCCACTATCGGGACTGCGGCACTATTTGAAACCATAAAAAGCAGCATTAAAGCAGAGAATACAATAACTACATTTCCACTCACTGTCCCACCTCCGAAATAAACGCAACAATCAGCAATTTTGTTTAAATCGGCCACAAAGGCCTTGGAGCAGGGTGCTGTAAATGAGAAACCTTCACCGCCGCACGACTCAAGAGTGGAAAAGGGGTGACTTTTATACTGCATGCGTGATACGGTCAGAAAAGGTTATTACAGCACCCTGCCTTCTTTTTAGAAAAGAAGCTTAATACTGGTGCCGAGCTAGCCCGTCGCCGAAGCACGGATTACGGCAATCATTCTCCCCACCTCCAAATACCTGGCTATCCTACCCGATTTTAAATAAAATAACCAATTGTATACCATCTCGTAATCCTAGCTTATATAATTTAGCTATGTAAACTATATAGTCAATAGTAATGCTATGAAGTTCTTTATATTTCTTGCAAACAATTGTTAGATTGCGGATAAGATACTTTACAGCAAGTAGAAAATCTAAAAATATCCGAAAAAATGCCACCTAAAAAAATACTTTAATAATTTTAACATGAAAGGAATTATTATATAATCTGAAAGCGGAATTATATAATAAGTAGTGTAAGATTCCAACGGCAGGCAGGATTTTGGGTCAAGGGGATTGTTGCAGATGGAAAAAGACGGATTAATGGAAAAGCGCAGGATCCAGCTCATTGCAGGATCAACTTACTCGATTTCGCTCCCAAAAAACTGGGTCACAACAAACAACCTGCATGAAAAGCAGGACGTCATTATTTACCAGAAAAATGACAAGACACTCGTGATTTCGGCAAAGCCCATTGACGGGGTTGACCTCAAGGAAATAAAGCTCAATATAGACGAGTACTCCCAAGACATCCACCAGATAATCTATGCGGTTTACTACCTTGGAATAGAAACCATCTCGCTCAATTCAGACAAGGACCTGACAAAAGATGTCAAGACACGGATCAGAAAGACGCTTGCGCACATGGCCGGAACGGAAATAAGCTATGAGGACAAGCGCACCATAATAATCAAGGTGCTGCTTGACCGGTCGAAAGTTGAGGTGAACCAGATTTTATACAGGATTTCACTATTGCTTGAATTCTCAATTGAAAATATTTTAGGGGACGCAAACCTCGGGGAAAACGAATTCACGGAAAATGAAATCGACCGGCTCTACCACCTGCTGACAAAAATCACCTCCCTCTCGCTGATCAACTCGTCAATACTCCAGAGCAGCGGGATCAAAAACATCACGCTCGTGCACTCATATTTCCGCATCGCAAAAAAGCTCGAGAAGATGGGCGACCACATATACAGGCTCTGCATCAAGTCAAGGCCGTTTCGCGACGAGATACGCGAGCAGCGCGAACTGCTCGAATTCATCAGGGAAAAGCTCACAACAGGGATAAACTACCTGCTCAAAAAGCAGGATGAAAAATTCGAGCGCACACCTGAGGGCACGCTGCATGAGATATACGCAAAGGTCAGCCTGCTCAGCAACACCGAGTACGGGCTGCAGCTTGATGAGATAGNNACCGTTTCGGCGGTTGGGAACGACAGGCCATACTGCGTATGGACTTGGCTCGCCCGGGCTCGCAGTTTAAGAGCAACCGTTTCGGCGGTTGGATGCGACCCATGCAAAGTCTGATTTTGCAGGGCCTCACAGAGCAGTGCTCTGCAAGGTGCACCGTCTTCGACGGGGCTTGCGGAACCCTCTTCGGGAGGATAGGTGCGGGTGCCTGCTTTCAGCAGGCTTGGCTCGCTTTTGCCCGAAGGGTTGGAACAACACGCCGTTGCAACGGATTTGAATTGAAATAGCATTTAAAATTTCCCCCTGAAAAAGTTTTCCATATCAGGCATTTTTATTCCCTTCCCGCCTCTTTTTTCATTAATAAAAAATTTATCAATTGAACATTCGGGGCTTTTTCTTTCCCTAAAGGCTTTTTAGCCAGAAAGAAAAAGCCCTTCAAATACTGCGGGCAGTGAAGGCATGGTTGAATTTCTTGGCGCAAAGGCGCAGATAGAGGCGGGAATACTCAGCAAGGGCATGATCACTATCTTCGGCCACTGCTGCGCTGATTATAACGGGAGGGCAACTTCAAGGCTAGCTCAGGGAAAGCGCCTTGTGCTAATCAAGGGCGACGGCTCGGTCTCGATCCACCAAAACAGGCTCGTGCGCCCCACAAATTACATGGTGAACACAAAAATTGCCTGCGAAATCGGCGAAGGGTGCTTAATCCTTAAGGCAAACAAGAAAAAACCCGATGAAAGCCTCACGATAAATTTTACTGAAATTTGTGAAATTAAGTGCTACGATATGGAAATCACCGATGACCTGCGCCTTAGCGGCTCGGAAAGGGACCTCAATGACCTTTTGATGCAGGACCTTTCAATGATAGAGCCCGGGCTTGTGCCCATAAACCAGCAGCAGCACTTCCGCAAAGGGGTTGCAGACATTGTCGCGCAGGACAGGGATGGTCACTTTGTGGTAATAGAATTAAAGCGCAGGCAGGCGGACTTTGCAAGCGTCACGCAGCTTTCGCGCTACATGAAAGAGGTTGAAAAGCTGAAAGGGATTAAGACGCGCGGGATACTGCTCGCGCCAGACATCCGCAAAAACGCGCGCGAGCTGCTAGAGCAGCTTGGCCTCGAATTTGCAAAGCTTGATTTTGAACTCACCCCCAACGAAAAGGAGAAGGCAAAAATCAAAGGGTTGGAGCCAAAGCAGCAGACGATCACGCAGCACCTTGGTAAGCTGAAGTAAGGTAAATCGAAAATTCAGTTTTTCCTCAATCTTTTAATAACACTGATTGGTTTTGGCAATTGCTCACCTGGCTGCCTTGATTTCGCAAGCCCCTTGAATAATTGCCGGATAGATTTGGCGCGCGGCCGATAGCCGTTTTTGGCTAAAAAAGCCAAAAGGCCGCTGGTGTTTGCGGTAATAAGAACCTGCCTTTTTCCTGTCTGCGCATGCATGCGCTCGATCATTCGGAATGCAGCAGACCCGATGCCAAACCCGCGGTAATCATTTTGGACAAAACGGATCTTTATGTTATTATCAGTGGTAAATCTGCCAATGTAATCCAGCTTCTCGTTTACTGCCACCAGGGGCTTTAAAACATCCATTGCATCATAGTAAAAATAAATCAATTCCGGCAGCCCATCTTCGTTTTCCGATTAAGCGGCTGATTCAAGTATAAGGTTGGGGGTACAGATTTTGGTGATCAGTATCCCCCAATATATACTCCTCAAGTACGCAAAA
>DUGC01000043.1 GCA_013331625.1 Candidatus Iainarchaeum sp.
GACGTTTGTATTACTTGCCATATCGATATTATTTATGAGTAATACAATGCAGGATTTGTTTTTAGGTAGAGAATTAAGTATTCTAAAATCTACCTAAAGTTAGGTAGATAGTTTTAATTAAAGTTATCTACCTAAAATATACATGAGCATAACTAAAAAGATAATAAATGGCCAACCCTATTACTACTCAACATTAAGCTACTTTGTCATAGATAAGTCCAAAAATTTCAATAAATATATCGGTCAAAAAAAACCATCAAAGTCACAGACCGCAAAATTAGAGAACTCTTTCAAAGATGAAATAATAGAAAGACTCTATGGCCGCAAATATGCCAAGGAACTCATTTCTAAAGACGACCTGATAAAAGCAGCCCTGTTCCGTGACAGATTCTATGAAAAGTACAATTCTATGACTTTAGTAAAAAGGAGAAAATATGATGTTGACAGCACAATAATCTTCACTTTGACAACTCTCACAACCGAGAATGTAGATGTAAGCCTAAATGATGTAGTAAATGCCTATGAGAAACAGACGGGCCTTAGCCAGAGGGAAAAAATAAGCAAGAACATGCTTGATGCAGTTGAATTCATAAGAAAAAAGAACAAAATCGACGCAAAATACCTGCTGAAGCTGCATGGTATCGCAATGTCGGAATTTGAAACAAAGACACCAGGAAAATTTAGAGATAGGCAGGTTTACATACACAAGAGAGATTCGAAAAATTCGAGGGGAATAGAAATTGCCTACAGGCCTCCGGAATCCGAAAAAATATCTGAACTTATCGAAGAGTTTGCCGACTGGTACAATAAAACAGATTTGAACCCCATGGAAAAGGCCTTTGTCGCCCATGCCAGGCTCTATAGAATTCACCCTTTCCTCGATGGCAACAAGAGAATATGCAGGCTCATTCTCAACAAAACTCTGCTTGACAGTGGCTTCCCATTGCTAAATATCTCAGCAGATAAAGAGGAATACTTTACAAATCTTATGAAAAGCGCTGAAAAAAACAAGCCCAAATACTTTATGGAATTCTCACTCAAACAATATTTCGACCACACCAAGGCATTCATCAAAGGTTCGGATCCGGACTCGGGAAGAAGGTGAGACTATGGGGTGGTATGGGGTATTTTTGGTTCCAAAACTGAAACTGTGTTTCTATCTAAGAAAGGTTGATGAGGGCATTCTTGAATCCAGTTTCGATTCAATGGACAGGTTTTTTGATAAATATGACAAAGTCAGGGAAGACATAGAATATGTACTGGACATAACAGAAGAGAGCAAGACATTTTCAGCAAAAGCAACTGCAAAAATGTTCAATACAATAGAAGAAATTGGACGTATACCTGAAGCATCAAACAGTATTTTCTTGCTTTATTTCCTCAAAAAACATGAATTTGAAATCAATTACCATCCAGAAGACGCCATTGATTTGGACAAACTCAAGGCAGAAGGATGGCAAATTATTGAATATGTATGAAAGAGGCCGAATATGAAAAAGCAAGAACCAAGCCCCGCCCAATATCTTGCCCTAAAAGACCTCATTTTTGCAAAAGAGAGGATAATCCAGATACATAACAAGATAGAGGCAAAAAACACCAAAATGATGGCTAGCCTTGATTGGGTTGATGCGATATTCGACCTTGACATGTACGAGAGTCTTGCAAGGTTCCTAAACCGCTTTGCAAAAGCCCACCCTTTCGAGGACGGTAACAAAAGGACGGCCTTTGTCACAACCGATTCCTTCCTGCGCCTCAACAGGCTTAAGCTCGATATCAAAGCCGAAAAGAAGACGACAACAGAGGACGAAAAATTCTTCTGGCAAAACGCAAATAACCAGAAATCGGCAGAGCAGACAAAACAATTCCTAAAAGAACACATTGTCCCGGCAAGAAAACCAACAAGCGTGGAGCAGGCAATAGAACAGAGCATCCAAGAAAACAGCCAACTACTAGAAAATCTTGCGGCCGAGTGAACAATCTAGGCAATCGCCTAGAAACTTGCAACTCGGCAACATTTTTATTAGCTTCTGCACAGAATGTAAATAACGCTAATGAAAATCCAACCAAACTGAGTTTGCAAAGGAGAGACTCAAGGTCTTCTTGGTGTTCCCTCTCCCAGCTTATTACTCACAACTTGTTGTTACTCATACCTTTTTAAACATTTATGAGTAACAATAACCTATGGCTTATCTGAGCAAACAAAAAATAGGAAAGGGCACTTATTATTATCTTGTTGAGAACATACCCGTCGGAAAGGGGAAAAGAAAACAAATAAGGGAATATATCGGAAATGAAAAACCGTCTGAATCAAAACTGCAGATTTTAATATCGGAGTTTGAAAAAAAGACCGAAAAGGAAATAATAAAGTTGCATGGCCACCATTACCTTACAAATGAAGAGATAAAGGAAATAGACCAAATCAATTCACAGTTCTGGAGAAGATATAAAAATGAGAATTCTACTGTGCAGGAACAATTTGACGAGAACTTCGTAATGGCATTTGTTTACAATACTAATTCTATTGAAGGGTCAACATTAAGCCCAAAAGAAGTTGAACTACTACTCAGCGAAAACATAGCGCCAAACAAGCCGCTTGAGGACGTGCTTGAAGCAAAGGCGGCTCAGAAAACATTGAAGTTTGCCAAAGAGTATAATGGCGAATTTACCCAAGAGTTCATACAGCAAATCCACGAAATGTATTTCAAGGATACAAAACCAAGAATTGCAGGGAAATACAAGACGCACCAGAACCTCGTCAGGGGCTCACACTTCGAGACAACGCCGCCGCATTTGGTGATAACTGACATGAAAAATTACCACAAAGAGCACCAACAGCAAAAAAATGAATTGCACCCGCTCGAACTCGCAGCTTGGGCTCACTGGAAACTTGTGAGAATTCACCCTTTCCAGGACGGTAATGGACGAACAGCAAGAATAATAATGAACTATATCCTCCACTCCAACGGTTATGCAATGATAGACATCAAAACCAAGGAAAAACAACAATATTTCAACGCGCTCGAAAAATGCCATTACAACAATAACGGAAAGGCCCTTGCAATAAGGCTTGTAAGAAGGTTCAAGAAACAATACCAAAATGCGCTTGCAGAAGACGGTGAAAGCAGATGACTTTTGTCAACACCTTGCCATATGTCAGCAGCCCAATCGAGGAATTCTCAAATTTCAAATTCGTGAATTGGGAAAAAGACATTTATCCAAAATTTAAAGGAGGAGTAAAGAAAGAGGAAAGAGATTTTTTTTCCTGAACCTTATAGCCGAAAATAAACTGAAGAACATCATTGACTTTGGCGTAGGCGGAGGAACAGAATTAAGCGGCATAATAGAGGGCTTGAAGGAACGACGCTATACCATTGACAGTACAGAGGCCAATGAAATCAACGAGGATTTCATAAAACAGGCTTCAAAACACTTTAAGAGCGAAAACCAAAATGTGGTTATCCACAGGGCCAACTGGCTTGACCTGCCGAAAGCCGAACCCGCATACACTCATGTTTTTGATTTTGGGTTTCTGACTGGAAATTCACTCACTTATATTGGCGGAGGAACCAGGGAATACACAAAAAGGGCACAGCAGATTGTAGTCAGCAAGTTCGCGCAGCTCCTCAAAAAGGATGGCTACCTGTTCATCGATACAAGAAACTATGATTACATAAAATCGTTAATGAACCTACCCAAAGAAGAAATATTCGAGAATTTCACATTTGACTACTCCGTTTATTATCACGGCTTTCAGGAAAAAGTCTTGGTTTTCCCAGTATACATCAGCGACACGGTAGTGGTTCTCCATTACTACGACAAACAGGGGAAAAAATGGAGTAAACTTGACCTTTACCCAATTTACCAAAACGACATGATTGAAATACTAAGCAAGGATTTCACAATCGAAAAAGTTTACCACGATTTTGGAGAAGAAAAAAAGCAAAAGAGCCTATTTGTCCAATACCTTGCAAGAAGGAAATGAACAAAAAGAGCAGTTTTTAATCCGAACCACCCCATAGTTCATTTGAAAGGACAATTACAGGGCTTGAAAATTTTGTTGGTGTTCCCTCCCCCAGCTTCCAACTAATTGTTCAGGCCACCGTAAGGCCCATCAAGGGGTTTTAAAGTGGTCGTGTGAAAATTAGGTATATGCCCCTTATTATCAAGAACCTCTCGATTTCCATCGGAAAGCGCGAGATACTGCTCGATGAGAGCGTTGGCATTGCCGATGGCTCGAAAGTGGGGCTCATCGGGCGAAACGGGGCCGGGAAGACCACTTTCCTCAAGGCGGTCTTGGGGCAGGTCGATTATAGCGGCAAGATAGAATACAACGGCAAGGCCGCGCATTTTTCACAGCACATTGACCTCGATCCCCACAAAACAGTGCGCGAGACGTTGGGCGAGAGCGCTGCAACCCACCACCAGATCACGTCCGGAAAAGAGCTGCAGGAAATTGAAAAGCAGCTCTCCGACCTTAATGTCCACAAGGATAGCGCGAAAGTGGACAAGCTTACGGCACGCTATCTCGAACTGCAGGCAAAATCACAAGGGCATAGCGAACCTGCAAGCAGGGCCAAACCGGTCCTGCAAACACTAGGAATTGAGGACTCTTGGCTTGGCCAGAAAGTCGGGTCGCTTTCAACCGGCCAGCGCGCAATCATCGCCCTCGCGCAGATACTATCATCCGATGCCGGCCTTTTGCTCCTTGACGAGCCCACAAACCACCTCGATTTCCGGCGCCTCGATATTTTGGAAAACTATCTGCGGCAGTTCAAAGGGACTGTGGTAATGGTCACGCATGACCGTTATTTTTTGGACAGGGTGTGCGATTCAATCCTCAAGATGGAAAAGGGGAAATGGATCAAATACAACGGCAATTACTCGGCATACGTGAAAACGCGCAATGCGGCATTTGCAGCCCAGAAAACCGCATATGAGCTTGAAAACAAGTACCTTGCAGCAGAGAGGGACAAGATAGCGCGCATAGGCAAGAGCCCGCAGAAAGTCGCGCAGGGAAAATACCGCGAAAGGCTTTTGGAAAAACGCGAAATTGTCGAAAAGCCAGACATGGACAGATCAAACTTTAAAACGCGCTTTGAAGCCTCTCCCATCCAGTCCCCCGTGGTCCTGGAGCTTTCGGGACTTTACGTGGGCTACACAAAGCCGCTGATTTCAGACATCAACCTCAATATCGGCTCTGACCAAAGGGTCATTTTAATCGGGGAAAACGGGGTCGGGAAAAGCACCCTTTTCAAAACAATTGAAGGGAGAGTGCCGCCGCTTTCAGGGGAAGTCATTTTGGACCCGCAGGCAAAGCTCGGGTATGCCGACCAGGAACTCAAGGGCCTCGCAGGCAGCGCCACACTCTACGATGAAATTTATGCAATGCTAAAGGACATGCCAAAGACACGCCAGCACCTGTCAATGGTAGGTTTTGTTTCCGATGATGAGGTGTTCAAGCCCATCTCCAAACTCTCATTTGGGGAAAAATCAAGGCTCAACCTGCTCAAGGTCCTTATTGGAAAGCCAAACATCCTCCTCCTTGACGAGCCTACAAACCACCTTGACATCGATGCGCGGGAAATCATTGAGAGCGCATTCCTCAGCTACGACGGCGCGATCTTTGCCGTGTCGCATGACCGCTTTTTCATAAACAAGATTGCGCAACGCACACTCAAAGTTGCCGATGGGGCAATTGTGGAAATGAAGCGCTGACAAAAGAAAAATGATTTCAGGCCCCTGCCGCATTTTTCCCAATCGCGCCCTCATCCATGTAAAATATTTCCCACAAATGGCCATCAGGGTCCTGGAAGCTTCGCCCGTACATCCATCCCTGGTCAGTTGGCTGGTTTGAAATCTTTGCGCCGGCAGAAAGGGCCCTGTCCACAAGGGCATCTACAGCATCCCTGCCGGGGGCAGAGAGTGCCACGATGACTTCCGTGCTCTTTGCCGCATCGGAGATTTCCTTTTTGGTGAATGTCTTGAAAAATCCCTTTGCAAGGAGCATCACAAATATGTCACTGCCAACTATCATGCAGGTGGCATTTTTATCGGTGAAGCGCGGGTCAAATTTAAAGCCAAGCTTTGTGAAAAATTCCACGGAGCGGCCAAGGTCCTTTACAGGCAGGTTGACAAATATTTTTGTGGGCACATCCTGCCGCTTACCATCCTTGCCCGGAGCCATAACAAATCTGGCTTTATTATGATTAAAAATCCACTGAAGTGTTTAAGCTTATTTTATACGGCAGTTAAGAGAAACGCTTTCCGCTTATTTTCGGAATATGCAATTATTCCAAAACAGGCAATTGCCCCGTTTCACCCGTATCCTTTAAATTCACGGATTGTCTGTTCGGTGCAATGCAGAGCAGGAATATCCACGGCGTGATATTTGACCTTGACGGAACGCTCATCAACTCCATCATCTATATACCATTTTCAGGCGTTTCGGGGCCCTTCCTGCAGCATAAGGATTCTAAATTCCCAAAGCAAGGATGATAAAGCTCATGGGGATGAGCCCCCTTGATATCTTACGGCGCCTTGAGAAGGTAAAAAAACCAGGGATGAGGCTTGCGGACCTTCGCTAGGAGAGGCATATTACCAGTTCAAGATGATCGGGGAAAAAAGCAATCAGGCAGATCAGCGAACTGCCAATGGCGTGCAGGGCACAGGCCCATTACATTTCAAATGCGATTCCGCCAAAGCGGGCTGCAATGAGGTTATAGATGAATGCAAAAATCGCTGAAAAAATGAACCCTAAAATGCCATAAAAAACTGGCAGCACAATAATGGCCCCTATCCCAAACACAATGCCGCTGCCTGCAGCATCAATCCCGACAGCCCCTGCAAAGGCACTTGCCAGCACCGAAAAAAAGGCCACCAAAAGGCCTATCAAAAATCCCAAGAAGGCATAAATGAGGCCAACTACCCTTGCAACAGACATTACATCAAGGTGCTTGATTTCAGGCATATGAAAATATGGAGCAAACCCAATAAAAAAAGGTTGAAGGGTTCAGCAGGTTTGTGTGCAGCTTTTTGGCAAAAGACGGAAAATGCCATTGATTATTTGATTTATTTCTGGCCTCGCCAGGGCATTTTTGCAAGGGGCGCTAAACATAGGCCGCTTGGCAGCATCAGCTTATTTAAGGGGAAACTGCATAATAATGGGCATGAGCGGGGAGATATCCAAAAGCCAGTTCGAACAGGCAGAAAAGGAGATCATTAAAGAAGAGGAGCGCAAGGAACTTTTGGCAAAAAGCGAAATCAGCCTCATCATAGATACTTACGACGACATATTCTCAGATTTTGACCCGCGCCCTTTTTCACACCGCACAATCTCGGATGACTTTCTTGAAGCTGCACGAAAAGCCCTGAGGGGAGTGAGGGAAGGCACGATTGAGCTGCGGTTCATGATACCAAAAATAGAAAGGGTGCCTGAGCAGGAAGTGCTGATAAAAAAGAGGCTGCACGAGCACTTCCGCAAGCATGCGCTTATCCTTGAGGACGCAAAGAGGAAAACAATTTGGGACGGGGCAAAAGTTGCGGTAGTGGGGTTTGTGATACTTCTTTGCGCAACATACATTGTCTCACTTGAGCTTGAGGGGATATTCTACAGCCTTCTCCTTGTCATCCTCGAGCCTAGCGGCTGGTTTACCGCATGGAGCGGCATGGAAACAATAGTTTACACATCAAAAGATAAGGATGCGGAAATAGGCTTCTATAACAGGATGAGCCGATCGGAAATAATATTCAATGAATATTAAGCGGGAAAAAATTTATAAGAAACAGGAAATACAGGGGCAGGCACTACCCGCCCCAAGGGGCATAAAATTTCACTTCTTCTTTTTCTTCTTTGATTTTGCGGCAGGCTTATTTGGCGCCTTGTGCTCCGTCTTGCCTTCCTTCTCAAGCTTTAGGCCAAGCCTCTCGAGCACCTTGCCGATTTTACCAAGATTCAACACCATTCCTTTTCACCTCTGAAAGCATCTGGCTTCTTATGTAGTGATTTTACCCATATATAAAGGTAATGGTTAAAAAGGCCCAAGCGGTACTCTTAGCATGAAGATGAACGAAAAGGGCTTTTTGAAGATGCCTTTTTTTGGGGCGCGAAGAAGGCAGCAGCCTGCACATGCAAGCTCCCCTGCGCAGGGGCAATCCACAGATCACGCGCAGCCACGCCAGATTGAGCCGAGTGCAAGATATGGATTTTCACAAGGGGGGGTTGAGGTCCGCGGAAGGCTGGTGCGGGAACGCCGCGAGCACATCGGCCGCGAGCAGGAACTTGCCCAAGTACAGCAGATGCTACGTTTCCGGCCCATGGATAATGAGGCGGTGCACAGGCTGCCTGTACACCTGAGGGAGGAACATACTACCAAAATGCTCTTTCTTGATTCACTTGCCAGAGGCGAAGTGAGGGATTTTAGGGATTTTGAGCTATGGCTGACCAATTACCTTACACAAGCCAAGATGAATGGCGCCCCGATTAATAATCCGCAACTTGCGGCAAAAGAGGCGGTGAGGAAGCTTGCAAGGCCTTTCAACCCCGAGCAAAGGAAAAAGCTGCAGCTCTACTTTGATAATCTCGGCATGATAGGGCGCGGTGGCGACCCGCACGATTGAGCAGATCAAAAGCGGACAAGCAAGCTTTTTAAATGATTCGAGAGCAAGATATGTGGGTAAAAGAGCTGGATTAAGCTTATTTTACGGCTTTTAAAGTGGTTTTTATGGGTTTAAGACCAGGACATTGCTACAATACCACTAAAGACCGGCCTTATACAAGGCATGCGGTCAACGTACATAAGCGTAACTACATCGGGGCAGTCCCGGGCCTTAAAACAAGGCAGTGGAACATGGGCGATGGGCAAAAGCAGTTTGATACCATTGTCGACCTTAAGGTAGGATGCGGCCCTAGGGGAGCGCAGCTTCGTGACAATGCAATAGAGAGTTCAAGGCTCATGATAAACAGGACTCTTATAAAAAGGGTCGGAAAGGAAGGCTTTTTCTTAAAACTCAGGGTATACCCGCACCATATACTTCGTGAAAACAAGCAGGCACAGGGCGCGCACGCAGACAGGATACAAAAAGGAATGAGCCATGCGTTCGGAAAGACTATAGGGCGGGCGGCAAGGATACGCGACGGGCAGGTTATTTTTTCAGCGCTTGTGATGGATGCTGACAAGGACAAGGCGGTTGAGAGCCTTATGAGGGCAGCTTCGAGGTTCCCGTGCCCGGTCACGACAAGGATAGGAAAGGATGTTGAAAGCATTGGCACAAAGCCAAAGAAGACACGCGACCTTGTAAAGGAAGAAGAGGAAGCAAAGGCCAAGGCCGCAGAAGGGGCACTTGCAGCAGCGGAAGGGGAAGCAGCAAAGGAAGGGGAAGCAGCAGGCGCAGCAAAGCCGGAAGCAAAAGCTGCAGAAAAGAAGGAAGCAAAGAAATAATTATGCCAACAATCCCCCTTCAACTACTTTTATACAAATTTCTTAGCTGTTTTTAATGGATATCTTGTGGGGTGCAGGGCATGCCGGAACTGAAAGTTGAACTTGAAGAGGCCAAAAAATTCCTTTCACAAAGGGAATCCAAAACCGTGATCGTGCAGATACCTGAGGGGCTAAAGGCACAGGCCACCAAAATAATTGATGGGCTTTCAAAATCTGCAGAAAATGTTTTCGTGAAAATGGACCCTTGCTATGGCGCATGCGACTTGCCGCTGCATGACATGCAGGCCCTCAATGCGGATTGCATAATACACATCGGCCACGGGCCGATCCATAAGCACAAGGACATACTCTACCTGCCATGCTACTATGGCCTAACAGAAGCAGAAATCGCAAAGGCTGCTGAAACAATCGCAAAAGAGCTTGGGAAAAGGAAAATTACTTCAATCGCGCTTGTTTCAAATGTACAGTACAGCAAGGCTTTGCCCGAACTCAAAAAAGCCCTCTTTGCCCTCAATATCAACTCATTTATCGGCGAAGGGAGCAGCAGGATCGCTACCGCAGGGCAGATACTCGGATGCAACTACACAGTGGTTGAATCCATACAGGTTTCAGTGCAGGCAAGCGTGTACTTTGGCGATGGCTATTTCCACCCATTGGGCCTTGTGTTCAGCACCGCAAAGCCGGTATTTGTGATGAATCCCCTTCACGGGACAATTGAGGAGATTTCTGAAAAAAACAAGGATAAGCTCATGAGGAGAAGGTTTGCGGCAATTGCAGCCGCGTCGCAGGCAAAATCATTTGGCATAATTGTTTCCATA
>DUGC01000064.1 GCA_013331625.1 Candidatus Iainarchaeum sp.
GGAATTTTTCAAAGAGCTTGGGTTCAAGGAAATTCCGAAAGAAAGGAATGTTTACAGGGGTATTGAGCGAATTGGAATGAGGCTCAATGCGCTTGTAGAAAAATATCAGTCACTCATCAAAAAACATGGTTTGGTGAGCGACAAGCAGTTTCCTGATTTTTCAAGCAGCTATTTCGAGGGAAACAAAAGCAATCTTGGAGCACTGGGTTATTCACGCGATTCGCAGCCAGGGAAAAAGCAATTCGTTTGGGGAATAAGCACCGGCATCAACGGCGTTCCAAGCGCTCTCACAGTGCAAAAAGGAAACCTCGTGGATAAGAGGCATTGGAGAGTGATTTTCAAATGCCTCGTGAAAATCTTGGAAAAAGGTGCGCTTCTCATTTTTGATTGCGGAGCCAACACGAAAAAGAACAAAGAAAAAATCTTGGAAAAAGGCTTCAATTACCTTACTCTCAAGCAAAAGAAAAAAGCGTCATACGCGAAGTACATCAAAATATTCCACGAATCCAAAAAGGAAAAAATCGTTGCCAACGAAGTAGAATACGAATCCGTGAAACGCGAAGAAGAAGGGGAATTTCAGTACATTTTCTTTTCCAGAAAATTGAAGCGCGACCAGCTGCGGAAGAAAAGGAAAAAATTCAAACGCGAGTTAAAGAAAAATCACCCGTTGATTTCAAAGGCAAAGCGCGGAAAGGAATTGGCAAAACACCCAACTGAAGAAGGTTTGGTTATTGCAAGAGGCGAGTTGCAAAAAACCCTCGGAAAAATCAAAAACCCATTCATTACCAGATTAGAGGGTTTCTTCATCCTCGAATCCAGCGTTGACGCGGAACCAGAGAAAATTTTGGCACTCTACAAGCAAAGGGATAGAGCTGAGAAGCTGATTCGCGATATGAAGGAGGGAACTGAGTTGCGACCTGTGCGGCACTGGAACAAATTCACTATTCTCGGGTATATGTTCATTATTTTCCTCACAAACGCTATGCTCAGTTTGACACAATTTTTGAGCACGAATCCACTCGTGAAAAACGTGAAGCTCCTCAAAAAATACTTATCGAATTTGACACTTACCGTAGTGTACCCCGAAAAAGCGTTCCAATTACGCTTGCTATCTAACATTTCCCCAGAAATTGAACAGATTCTGGGGAAATCAATCCACAAATACGGCCAAACCAGCATAGATTTACGCTGGTAAAACCAAAAAGACAAATCAAGTCAGAGCCAACAAACAGCCGTCAGGCCGCCAAAAGTGGCGAAGTTAAGTTACAAAGCAAGTCCGCGGAATTCCTTTACTGGCAGCTCTTAAAAAAGCATCTGACGCAGAAAAGGAAAACATTGTGCAAAGCGTCGCAAAGCAGCTTTCCGCATTGCACAAAAAGGGCTTTTATCATGGCCATTTCCATGGTGAAAATGTAATAATATATTCGACAATGGCGCGCATCATTGATGCATCTCTTGTGGAGCGCAATCCTGAAGGAATCTCTCAAGAGGAGATGGACCACACATTCAAGCGTGATGTCGATCGAATGTATGGCTCTGTAAGGAGATTTAGAGATGATCTGGGGAAATTATTCTGGAAAACATACTGGCGCGAGAGGAAAAAATGGGATAAGCGCTAAAACCTATTCCTCAACTTTCAAGATTGCCTCTTCCTCAAACGGCTCGCTGTTGATCGTGGTCTTTGCAACTATCACATACGTGCCGGGAAGGATCTTGCCTACCGGATTTATCGTGAACGCCACTTCGCGCGATGTCCCGCCTGAGAGCTGGGGCAATGACACTGCTGTCCCGTTGAATTTTTCGCTCGAAGCAGATATCTGCAGCTCTGTTCCTTCCTTTGCGCGCACATCAAGGGGCACATTTGCAAGGTCAAAGCCGGAACTGTTGGTGACTGTAACATAAAGTGTCGTCATCTGGTCCTGCTTGATGGGGTTTTTTTCAAACCTGAATGAGAGCGCCTGCGGCTTTGCGTATTCGGCAGCCGCCATGGCAAGGACTGCAATTATTGCAATGGCTGCAATTGCGATGAGCGCATAAACCGCGATCTTTTTTGAGCCAGGGCTTATATCAAAGTCAATCCCCGAATCGTAAATCCCCATTTTTTTTTCACTTCACAACTATTAAGCTTTTGAAGTTTTTAATTGTTGGGGGAGCCGCAAACCAAGCTGAAAACCACGGCATCTTTTGAAAACCTACGCCTGTTGTTATCGCTGATATTATAGCAGGCCAAAAAAATTGTGCTAAATTATCAGGTCTGCTATCCGGCACCTTGCAAAGCCTTTGGCTTTGCGGGGCATCCGCCGCAAGGGCGCATGAACCGCAAACAAATGCCATGAAGGCTTTTGTGGTTTGCTATAAAAAGAATTCATGGCCCCCGGGGGGTTTGTCGGTTTTGTCCCAAGCTTTTTTCACGGCAGCACAAAGAGCCTGTCATCGCCTTTGCCGTCAAGGATGCCAAGGCGCACCCCCGCATCGATCCATGCATGCGCGTAACTGTATGCTGCAAGCGCTGTGAGATGCATGCCCTTTCCTTCAAAGTATTGGGCGTCATTGTAATACAGGTCTGCCATTTCGAGCAGCTTTTTTGCCATCGAGTCCTGCTCGGGGCTATTCCCTTTATTCAAAGCAACCTTTCCGAGGGCTTTTTTTGTCAGCCCGCGGTACTTTGGGAGCTTTTTGCCAATGTCTTCCTGTCCATTGCTCATTGGAGGTCACTTAGCGCCCTGAGGGCCTCACCCTCTTTCTCGTTGATTTTCCCGCATACGATGAGTGATTGGGGGTAGATGGAGAAATTGAATTTCTTGAGCTGCTCGAGCGTCCCTGCCTTTATCTGGCTGCCATCAGATCCTGCTCCGGCAATCCCGATGCAGATGCTCTCTGAAATGGCGCTCTCCTCCCTTTTTTCCTCTATCATTTCAAGAAGGGAGATTGCATGCCTCACATCCATCATCTTCTCATTTTCAGCCTGGATATCAAGAAGGCATAGTGTATGGAGCCCTGCTTTCTTGTTTTGTGCAATCGTGTCATAAAAGCTCTCGGGCTCGTAATTTTCGCCATGGAATACTATTGTTGTGGTCCTGCCGAACTTGTAGCGGTCAAGGCCTGTGAACGCCACATATTCAAAGATGCTGATGCCGGCGATTGCTTTCGTTTGAACTCCCATCTTTTTCGCGTCGAGCAGTATCTGCACGTGCGTGGTGGCATTGAGCGGGCTTCCAAAGACCGCAAGAGCGATTTTTTTTGTCCTTGCCTCCTCAATTACAGGCGTGAGCTCCTCTTCAACCTGCCTGCGCGCAAGGGTCGCCACTTCTTTTCCCGTAAGCTCTTTAAGCTTATCAATGCTGCCCTGCGAGTAGCTTGATGTATAATTTTCAAGGTAGATCTTCTCGCACTCCCTGAGCGCGCTCAGGGCTTCAAGGGTCAATTGCCCGGGGTAAAGGCCGATGCCGACAAGACATAGCATGCTTAAATTAGGCGGGAAAAGGATTTATAATGGTTAATTTTTGGAAATTGGGGGCTGTTGGAAATTTTTATGCGTGCAGTTGATTTGCTGTCTTGTAAAATGCAATAAATCCGCAAAGGCCTGCGGCTTGGCGTCTTATGAGCACGTCCCCACTGCAAGGGTGAGGGCGTCGCGCGTGCCTGTTGCAAATCCAAGGATAATAGCGCCTACCTTGATGAAGTTTCGCATGTTCTCATCCTTGATGTCCTGGTCGAGAGCATGGATTATGAGCAGCGCTATGGCAACTTTGATTAAAATGAATAATGCCGGGTGGATCCCCAGTATCAGGGCGCTAAGGGGGTGCTGCTCGCCGCACGTGAACACTTCAGTTGCAACATACGTTGCAGATCCGTCAAGTACCTGCCCTGCCACTACAAGCATATTGAGCCTGTCTGTGAAAAATCCCCTGTACTTTAGCTCCACAATGGCTT
>DUGC01000032.1 GCA_013331625.1 Candidatus Iainarchaeum sp.
CAGGGACATTTTCGGTTCGTCAAGGCCTTATGGCAGCGGCTGGGATATCGGCGCGTTTGAATATGTTTCAGGCTCTCCTCCTGCAAACCAGAATCCGATAGTATCACTAACATCCCCTTCCAGCGAGGCAACATTCATCGCTCCTGTAAGCATCACACTCAGTGCAAATGCATCTGATGCCGATGGGACAATTTCGAAAGTGGATTTTTTCACCGGGGCAGCATTACTTGGAACAGCCACAAGCGCCCCGTATTCATATGCGTGGAACAATGTTGCTGCAGGAACATATAACCTGACTGCAAGGGCAACAGACAATTTGGGTGCAACAGGAACCTCAAGCAGCGCAACAATACTAATTGCAGACAACGAAACAATCCTCCCAACCGACGATGACCTTGACGGAGTGCCAAATGCGATTGACCGCTGCCCCAAAACTGCAAGCGCGGCAAGGGCTTACGTGAACATTTTCGGCTGCGCCCTCCCGATTGCGACAAAATTCGACATCAGGCCCGATTTCAATGCAACCGACATCAACGGGGTGCAAAACCTTGAAATCGGGATTTCACAGTTTGGAAAAATTTCATATCTGAATAAAAATTTCCTGCTTGTAAAAATGTCAGCAGGGGAGGACGAGCGTCTCAATCTTGATGCTGACCTGAATATTTCGCTGGGCAAAATCACGTTAAACCAGAACAATTTGCCGCAGCTCAACGTGCCCGCAACAATAACGCTCAACAACATCCACTTCACAACGCCAAAAATACTCAAGGACGGGGCGGAATGCACAAGTTGCACAATCCAAAGCTACGACAAAAACTCGAAAATAATAACCTTCAACGTGCCGGGGTTCTGATGATATTTGCTGAAAAATCATCAAATTTATTGGGTTTTTGCCTGTTTTTTCAGAAAGTTTTAAATGAAGGGCCAACAAAGACAATACGCCTATATCGTATGCTTTTCTGGAATTTTATCCGATATATTTATATATTATTAGGGGTGTTGTTTTTGCATGGATAAAACAATGATTATAGAGGCTCTTTCTGACTGGAACCCATGGAGGAAAGAACTCAATACTGGATTTGAGAGAAAAGGATACATGGAGAAATTGGGCAGTTTGCATCGTTCTGGCCAGATAATCACAATCACTGGCGTGAGGCGTTCTGGCAAGTCAACGCTCATGCGCCAGTACATGAAAAAGATTGCTGCAAAGCATGGCGCTGACAAGATACTTTACGTGAATTTTGAGGAGCCTCTCTTTTCAGGCGCGACTTTTGATACTCTTTCATTGATTTATAGCGCGTACCGCGAAATAGTCAATCCTTCTGGCAGGGTATTTTTGTTTTTGGATGAGATACAAAAAGTGAATGGGTGGGAAAAATTTGTGAGGCCGCTCCATGAAAAAGGCGAAGCCGACATTTTTGTTTCCGGTTCCACGAGCAACCTTATAGGCGCGGATTATGGCACGCTTCTCACGGGGAGGCATCTTGACATGAATGTGTTCCCGATGAGCTTTGCGGAACTTTTAGAGTTAAATGGCATCAATGGCAGGAAGGAAGCCCTGATGGAGCATTACAAAACAGTTAACATTCTAAGGGAATACCTGCAGTGGGGCGGGTTTCCCAAAGCAGTGCTTGCAAAAGAGCAGAGGAAAGAAATACTGTCGGCTTACCTTGAGGACATATTGGCAAGAGATATAATAGATAAATACAAGGTCAGGGAGTCCACAAAACTGAGGGCGGCTGCAATGTATTACCTCTCAAACTACGCTTCAATACATTCATTCAACAGCATGGCGCGCTTCCTGAAAATATCCCCGGATACTGCCGACAGGTTTTCTGGCTACCTTGCCGAATCACAACTCCTGATTTTCACAAAAAAATTTGCGTACTCTCTCAAAGAGCAAACAGTAAACCCGAGGAAAGTGTATTGTATAGACAACGGCATCCGCGAGGCAACCGCTTTCAGGTTCAGCGAAGACAGCGGAAAAGCAATGGAAAACATGGTCGCGGTGCACCTGCTAAGAAGTGGGAAAAAAATATTTTACTGGAAGCAAAACAAGACAGGCCATGAAGTGGACTTCATAGTAAAGGAAGGCCACGAAATAACCGAAGCAATACAAGTGACGCAAGGAAACGACCCGAGGGAAGAAAGGGGCCTTAGGGCCGCGGAAAAAGAACTCAACCCGAAAAAACTCACGGCCATAACAATGGAAGAAACCAAAACCGCCTATGACAATCAAATTCTCTGGAAATGGCTCCTTGAAAACGGCAGTGGCTGAAACGATTTTCGCCTGCGGGCAGCAAGGGCTGCAGAATCGGCAGACCGCGAGCATACGCATTTACCCCGACAAGACGATATTTTCGAATTATGGCGGCCTTCCTCAGGGTTATTCCGTTGAGGATTTCATAAAAGGAAGAAAAGCATCTTACACGCGGAACAAGCTTATTGCAAGGGTTTTCAAGGACGCAAGCATCATCGAGGAATATTCCTCGGGCCTGAAAAGGGTGACTAAAGCGTTTATGGAAAATGGGAATGAGCCGCTGGAATTCCATGTTGATTCAAGCAGTTTCACGATTTTTGCGAAAAGCATAAATGATGAAACTCTTCAGAAAACTGCGGAGAAAAGTTCGGAGAAAATTCTTGTCCTGCTTGCTGCAAATGCTGAAATCGGCGCAAAGGAAATATCGGAAAAATTAAACATCTCCCAACGGGCCGTGGAAAAGCAAATAGCAAAACTCGAGCAAAAAGGCCTTTTGAGGCGCGTCGGGCCTGATAAGGGGGGCGGGCATTGGGAAATAACAAATGGGAAAAGTGCATGACCTGCAAAGAACATTATTCAGCCGCCGTACAGGGGCTGTTTCGAGCATCGGCAGGTCCGATGTGCAAGGCCGCTGGCGGAGAACTCGTGATATCGACAAAGCAACAGTTGTCCGCAAGGCCGGCAAATTTGCACGGCTTCGCTACGCTTTTATACAANNAACAAAATTATTTTAGCCACAATGATTCTTTTCCTCGGCACATCTGCGGGCGCGGCGACATTCTATGTCGACAACCAGAACCCTGTGGCAAGCGACACCAATCCTGGGACCGAGGCGCTGCCGTTCAGGCTGATTCAGGCCTGTGCAAATATAGTGCGGGCAGGGGACCTGTGCGATATATATCCGGGAAACTATAATGAGCGGCTTAATTTGACCCAATACAGCGGACAAATAGGCAGCCCGATTATTTTTCAAGCCCATAATGTGGCAAACAAGGACAATCCGGCGAATAATACAGTGATGCGCGGCTGGTTTTTGAGAGGAGTCAGCAATATCATAGTGCGTGGTTTTGAAATTACTCATATTGGCAGCGGCAGCCGCAGCGGGATATATCTTCGAAATGCGAGTAATATCATTGTAGAGGAAAACTATCTGCATGAACTGGAGCCGGACATAAGTTTAGGGGGCGGGATTGATGGCGATGGCAATAATTCATATGTGAAAAT
>DUGC01000056.1 GCA_013331625.1 Candidatus Iainarchaeum sp.
ACTTGACATGGTGCCCATTGAGGACGTGATAAATGAAGGAAAAACCACGGGGATGGATGCTGACAAGGTGCGCGACATGCTCATGAAGCTGCAGAAGAGCGGGGACATATATTATCCAAAGCACGGGTTCGTGAAGCCGACGTGATCACGGGAAAATCAGGCTAAAAACCCCCCCGGAAAAAAGGCCGAGAAGGCTGCAAGCCTATTGAAAAGAAGTTCATCCGCGCAGATGACGCCCTCCCCGCCATAAATGGCGGTTTCCCAACGGACGTCAAAATACCATGAACAAAAAACAATCCGCGGATTCATACCGCGTCATCAATGGCGCGGATTGTTTGGGGTTCTTCAAGGAATCAAAATTTAATGAGATACGGGCTTAAGGCTGTAGATAAGCCATGCCACTGCCCAAAAAACCATGCCCCAAAGTTAACCTCGGGATATTTTTGAACCGCGTGTTCAGTTCACACATGAAAACCGCACAAGCAGCTAAACATTTCAGGGAGACTTCGCAGTTTGCCCAAAATACATATAAGGGCAGGTATCCAAAACACAACCAATTCCTCAAGGTGAACCGTGACAAGATAAGGGTATTTGTCGATGTCGGGTGCAGCATTAAAAATGGCGCCCCGACTACGATTGAAGCAAGAGAGGCCCTCGGAAAAAAAGCCAGGTGTTTCGCCACGGACATTTTTGATGACCCTCCAAAGGAAGCACGTAGAGAATTTAGAAAAAGGAATATCTGTTATGCAAATCATGACATTTCCAAAATCCCTTTTCTTGTTGACGGCAAGGAGCACTCTGTTGACTGCATGAGGGTGGCCAATGTTTCTTTTTACCTTTCGCAAAGCCAGCGGCGAAGGGCGCTTATAAATATTTTGAGGAGCATAAAGCCCGGAGGATTCCTTATAATCTCACATAGCACTGATGTCGGGGAGTTTGGATACTTATTCAAAGTTGGAAAAGATGGGCGGAGCCTAATTGAAATCCCATACCCCGGCCACAGATTATATAGCTCTATGTTTGGCACTTCCGAGACTTGACCGGAAAAACGCAGATTGCATGGAAATCAGGTTTATATAATAGAAAGGACAATTAAATGCTCATGTCCAACAAACCAGCATACATTGTTTCGGCCCTTGTAGTGGCGATTTTTTCATGGTACTATTTTATCTCGCGCGCATTCCCCGTGAATGTCCAGTACCTCAACGCGGTTGTGGCATTTTCGGCGGTTGTTATTATCGGCATTTCATTCCTGCTCGGGCCGTTGGCAAAATTCGTGAAATTCACTGCAAAATATGAAGGCCAGAGGAAGGCGTTCGGGATTATCGGCTACGCCCTTGCGTGCGCGCATGTGCTGCTTATAGTGCCGCTCCTGCTCCAAAGCAGCCCGCAGCTCACATTGGGCGATGCCGCATCGCTCGCAGTCGCCGCAGTGGCATTCATGATCTTCACCCTCATGGCCCTCACTTCCACACAAAAATGGGCTCAATCACTTGGATATGATAACTGGAAGAGCCTGCAGCGCACAGGATACATTGCAATAGTGCTTGTGATGGTGCATGTGCTGCTTTTGCAAAAAGGGGTTTTCCTCACGCGGATCACGGGGCAGGTTGCAATCGGCATTGTGCTACTCGTATTATTGCTCCGCGGCCTTTGCCTAGTAACCGGAAAGCCGAGCACAAAAATAACGCTTTAAACGCCTGAAGTGACTTTAAAAATAATTGCAGCATTCTAATGCAATATGGGCGTTGCTGTAAACTGGGGGGTATTGCAAGATGAAATCGCACAGGCCTGCAAAAAGGCGCGCAGGAGCCCCAAGGAAATAACGGTTGTCGCTGTTTCAAAAGGCCACGGGATTGATAAAATCAGGGAAGCAGTAGCCGCTGGCGCAAAAGACATAGGCGAGAGCTATGCCCAGGAGCTTGAGGGAAAATACCCGGACATCAGGGGGCTTGGGGCGGATATACATTTCATAGGGCACCTGCAGGGAAATAAGGTGAAAAAAGTTGTCGAAATGGCCGATTACATCCACTCGGTAGATTCGCTCAACCTGCTGCGGAAAGTCCATTACGCGGCACTCGACATTGAAAAAGTGCAGAACATCTTTTTGCAGGTGAACACTTCGGGGCAGCCCCAAAAATTTGGGATGCCGCCACACGAAGTCGAATCGCTCCTCACCACCATGAAAAACCTCCCGTTCGGGAACGTGAAGTTCATCGGCCTTATGACAATGGCACCGCTCACGGACGATGAAGCGCAGATCAGGAAATGCTTCCAGGCGCTATATGACATAAAAGAGCACCTTAGTTTGCACCATTTGAGCATGGGAATGAGCAATGATTTCAAAATCGCAATTGATGAAGGCGCAACTGTGCTGCGCATCGGCACAAGGATATTCGGGGAGCGCAGATAGCACCTGTGTAATTTGCAGATTTTGCCGCAGCAGAACATTAATAACCATTTTTGGGCAAATTAGCATTGCATGAACACAAGGCTGATGGCACAGTTTGCGCTCGTATTTTTAGTGACGCAGCTTTTGGGCCTTTATGCGGGCAATTACCTCATCGAAGAGCAGATCCATGCAACCGTAATCAATGACAACCCCGAATCCGTTGACAACAGCCTGGGCCTGATTGCAATGATGCTTGCTTCAACCGGGGCTTTGCTGCTTGTTTTGCGCTACGCGCCCGAATGGTTCATGGCACTCCTTTTCAGGGCAATGGAGAGCCTTGCGGTGTTTGCGACAACGCTCATCGTGCTATTGCCAAGCGGAATTGCTGACAATTACATTTTTGCAATCGCAATACTCATAGTTGCCCTGCGCATAATATTTAGCAGGCAGCTTTTATTGCGCAACATTGCAAGCATTGTTTCTGCAGCAGGCGCCGGTGCGCTTATCGGCGCGAGCCTTGGGGTATTGCCCATAATCGTTTTCCTTGCGCTGCTTGCAATATATGATTTCATAGCAGTGTTCAAGACAAAGCACATGGTCGAGCTTGCAAAAGGCCTCACAAAGCGCAACCTTGCATTCACGCTCGCCCTGCCCACAAAAGAGCACCAGTTCGAGCTTGGCACTGGCGACCTTGTCGTGCCCCTCGCATTTGCCGTCAGCACGCTTGCAGCATCAAAACAGCAGCTCTTGCCCCCTGCAAGCCTTGTAACCCCGTCACTTGTGCTTCTCGCATCATTTTTAGGGCTCATTGCAACCCTCCACTATGCCTCGGGCAGGAGAGGGAAAGCTCTCCCCGCATTGCCGCTCCAGTGCGCGCTCATGGTATTTGCATTTGCAGCGGCAAAGATTGCGGGATTTTAAAAACTCCAGATTGCCCAAATCATCAAAGGGCCCAAAAGTCCTTGATCAGCGCAAACCCAAAGTATGCCGCAAGGCCGAGCAATATGAACCTGCAGATCTTCCCTGCAAGCGCTGCTATGAAGAACTTGCGCGGGTTGTAACGGATAAAGCCTGCGGTGATGCCGATTACATCAAAAGGGAACGGCACGATTGCCACAAGGAAAATGAACATCATGCCCGCTTTTTCAATTTTTTCCCTCACTTCGCGGATGCGCTTGAATTCCTGCGCCTTGATCTTTTCAGCGGTCTCAACACCCAAAAGCCCCGCAACGTATGCGGTCATCTCGCCGATCGCAGCACCGGTGCCCACAACAGCGCCCAAAATGAAGACCTGCAGCAAACTCTCCGACTGGGCATTGAGGGCAATTATCACAACATCAATCGGCATTGGCAAAAGCACTGTCGCATTCGCAATGATTGCGGCAACAAAAAGCCCGATAAGGCCGTAGCCTTCCGCAAGCTGCCTCACAAGCCCTGCATTGAGGAATATCACAATGGCAAAAATCGCCATGATAAGGATGCTTCCTGCAACCTTGAGCTTATCCAAAAGTCCTTTGTCCATAAGATCAACACATAAATATCCTAACTAGTTTAAAATAAGCCCTATGCCCCAAGCTAAATGGCCCTGCGTGCAAAACCCCAATGATACGCAAGGGGCCAGAGGGCTTTGGTTTAAAAGGATTGGCTGCACAGAATGGTAATATGGAATACGAAAAAATGCTAAGCAGGCTCTACATGTCATTGCCGGAAAAAACAGTGTCAAAAGAGCGCTTTGAAATACCCCCGCTGGAGAGCAATGTGCAGGGGAAAAAGACCATTATAAGGAATTTTTCACAAGTGCTGCGCACAATAAAGCGCGAAGAGAAGCACTTTTACAAGTACTTTACAAAAGAAACGGCGACAGCTGCCACAATGGATGAAGGCAAGCTCATCCTGACCGGAAAATTCTACCCCGATGCGATCGGCAGGATATTCAATGCTTATGTGAAGGAATACGTGCTCTGCCATGAATGCTCAAAGCCTGACACGGAAATAATCGAGAGGAGCGGAGTGAAGGTGCTCAAGTGCACAGCGTGCGGAGCCCTCAGCCCGATCAAAAAGATATGACTGGCATGTACTGCAAAACATATGGGGCAAACGGCGGAATTGTCCTTGCATGCTGCGACAAGGAAGTGCTTGGAAAAAACCTAGTTGAAGGCAACTACGATGTAACGATTGAGGAATCATTTTACCGCGGCGAGGAAACCAGCGAGGAAGAGCTTGCCGACCTTTTGCATGCTGCAACAAATATCAACCTGTTTGGCAGGAAAAGCGTGGGCGTTGCCCTAAAACAAGGTTTTTTAACTGAAAAGGACATTATTAGGATTGCAGGCGTTGAGCACGCCATCATTTTCAAAGTGTAACCTGCATGGGAAAAAAAGAAGAGGAAGAAGCATTGCGCATCCAGGAAGAGCTGACGCGCAAGATCAGGCTGCCCCACAGGGACGAGCGCGAGATGTTCGGGGTTGTCATTGCGCTGCAGGGCGCGGCGCAGGTAAAGATCCTTTGCGAGGACGGAGTAGAACGCAACTGCCGCATCCCGGGAAAAATGAGGAAAAAGACATGGATGAGGGCGCGCGATATTGTCATTATACAGCTTTGGGAAATACAGCCCACAAAAGCAGACGTGGTATGGCGCTATCTCGGGATGCAGGTTGAAAACCTCAAGAGAAGGGGATTTTTAAGAAATCTGCCGGTTTGAAAAACTCCATAAAAACTGATTCGGCGATTGACGTAATATTTATAACCTGTTTCTGACCCAATGCAGAACCGTGCAATGATATTCATTGATGGTGGCAACCTCGTTTCAGGATGGATAAATTACTGCAAAAGCCACGGACTTGTTGAAACAGGAAAAGGCGTAACAAGGAGAATAAGCTATGAAAAACTGCTTTTGTTGCTTACAAGAGGCTTTGGCGAAGTTGAACTGATACGGCCATATTTCTTTGGCGGGGCCAGATCAGAAAATGATGCGAAAAAAATATTCTTCGACACGCTCCGCACAATGGGAATTACTGTGTTTAGCAAGCTTGTAAAGCATAAAACAAAAAAGTGCCCACAATGCGGATCGGAAAACCAATATGAAGTCCAAAAAGGATTTGATGTTGCAATCGCCACATATTCTTGGCCTTGCATTTGAACAGGCATATGATATCGCCATAATAGTCAGCGGGGACGGGGATTATGAAACGGCAATCCAATTCATTAAAAATAAAGGAGTCAAAGCATGGGCCGTCACATTCAGAAGTGCACTCTCAACTGACCTAAAAAGGATTGCAGACAAAGTAATACTACCGGATAACTATGCAGACAAAACCATACTTGAAGACATTAGCAAATGGTTAAATAGGAAACGGGACATTGTATCAGTGTACGGAAAATGAGGGGCATGGTTGGGACTGTACCCGAAAAAAACCATGCCTGTTTTGTAATTTCTGGTTTTTTTCATACGCTGAATTGTTATAAACTGTTCCTGCCTACTTTGGTTTATGCACGAGTACGAAGAGTTCGATGATGAGATTTATGAAAAGATGAAGATGCGCATTCGCAGCGAGACCGACCGAAAGATATTCCAGCAGGTCTTTGATTCGAAAACCTTCGAAGCCATGCAGGCACTTGCCAACAAAGGATCGATTGATGTCCTGGAGCACATCATCAGCACGGGGAAAGAGGCGCATGTGTTCATCGCATCCGATGTCTCGGGCAACAAGCGCGCGGTGAAGATTTTCAAAAAAGAGACAACGCACTTCAAGAAAATGAACCAGTACATCGACGGGGACCCGCGCTTCCGCAACCTTGCAACCGACCGCAGGGGACTCGTGCTTGCATGGGCGCGAAAAGAATACAAAAACCTTGTTGCTGCAAGCAACGCGCACCTTGCAGTTCCATTGCCAATAGCCATCCGTGAGAACACGATTGTAATGGAATTCATAGGCGAAGGGGAGAATGCCGCCCCAAGGCTTAAAGATATTGTGCCCGCTGAAAAAGACCTCATAGAATTCCGCAAGCAGACGGTGCAGTTCCTTTCAGGGCTCTACCTTGCAGGGCTGGTACATGCCGACCTTTCCGAGTACAACATCCTTGTGAAAGGTAAAGAGCTTACCATGATTGATTTTGCGCAGGCGCTATTGCTCAACCACCCGCGCGCAAAGGAATTCTTCGAGCGCGATGTCGCAAACATGGCATCATACTTTTCAAAGGCGGGGCTGGAAACTTCGTATGGGGAACTTTACGCGATGGTGAAAAAGGAAAAGGAAAGGTCGGCAAAAGTGCCAAGGCTGCGGAAAACCTAAATTTCTGATTTTTATATCCGTAAATCTGCCTATTGCGAACCGCAGCGTATATAATAATATATATAATATATTAGAAATATGGAAAATACGGAAGTTATCCTTGTCCCCCATGACAGGATAGGGGCCATTATAGGCAAGGCAGGGGCTTCAAAGCGCGATATTGAGAAAAAGACCGCTACAGAGCTTGTAATAGATAGCGATGAGGGTGAAGTTGAAATAATAATGAAGGGCGACCCCGTCAAATACTGGAAGGCCACAAGGATTGTCAAGGCAATAGGAAGGGGCTTTTCGCCAGAGCATGCGCTCAGGCTGCTAAATGACGATTGCCTTTTTGAACTTATCGAGCTTGAGGAAATACTGGGGAAAAACAAGAGCAGGATGCAGGCAAAAAAGGGAAGGGTAATAGGGGCGCACGGAATGGCCCGCGAGGAAATAGAGCGCGACACCGGCGCCAATATTTCTGTTTACGGAAAGACAATCGGGATTATCGGAAAGGAAGAGGAAATCGGGAAGGCCAAAAGGGCAATCGAAATGCTTTTGGGCGGAGTTGGGCACCAGTCGGTGTTCAACAGCCTTAGGAAAGAGGATCACGGAAACTTTGAATTGTGAGGGTGAAAAGGTGGCGGAAGAGAAAACTATACAGGAACATGAAATCGGCCTGAGCGCAGAGGACATTGCAAAGGAATTCAAGGAGCACAGCGTGGCAGAGTTCTTCAAAAAGAACATGCAGATGCTCGGCCTTACAGGAAAGATCAAGACACTCACCACAATTATCCACGAATACGTCACAAATTCACTTGATGCATGCGAAGAGGCAAAGATCCTGCCCGATATTGAGGTGCAGATAAAAGAGCTCGGCGAGGAATATTACGAGATAACAGTAAAGGATAACGGCCCGGGCCTCACAAAGGAAACCGTGGGAAAAGCGCTCGGCAAGCTTTTGGCAGGGACAAAGTTCCACAGGATGATGCAGATGCGCGGCCAGCAGGGGATAGGCGCGGCAGGATGCACAATGCTCTCCCAGATCACGACAGGAAAAGCCACGAGCGTCATCACGGGAACATCAAAGGGAAAGCCATTTAGCGCAGAGATAACGATTGACCCCAAAAAAAATGAGCCAAAGCTTGACAATATCAGCGAACTTGACAAGGAGTTCCACGGGACCATCATCAGGGCAAAATTCAAGGGCGTGAAATACGTGAACTCGGAGCAGGCCCCGATGGAATACCTGCGAAGGACAGCGGTTGCAAACCCGCACGCGCAGATAACCCTAATTGAGCCAAGCGGGCAGAAAATAATATTCAAGCGCACTCTCAAGGAAGTGCCGGCGCGGCCTGTTGAAATGAAGCCGCATCCGCGCGGAGTGGCAATTGATGACCTTATCACGCTTGCAAAATACAGCGATACAAGGAAAGTCTCGAGCTTTCTCAAAAACAGCTTTGACCGCGTGGGGGACAAGGCATTGGAGGAGCTTGCAAAAGGGATTTCATTTGACATGAACAAAGACCCAAGGCAGCTTGGATGGGATGAGGCAGAGGAAATAATAAAGCAGTTCAAAAAGATCACATTCATCGCCCCGCGCACTGACGGGCTCATACCTGTGGGAGAAGAGAGGATACAAAAGAGCCTGCAGAGCATTGTCAACCCCGAATTCCTAAATGTCGTGACAAGAAAGCCCTCGGTTTACAGCGGCGGGTTCCCGTTCCAGATAGAAGTGGGGATTGCATACGGCGGGGACGCCGGAAGGGTTGCGGAGGCAAATGAAGAAGGCGTTTCGCAGCGCAAAATAGAGATCATGAGGTTTGCAAACAGGGCGCCGCTGCTCTTTGATACCGGAGGGTGCGCCATCACAAAGGCAGTGCAGTCAATTGACTGGAAGCGCTACGGGATGAAGGACTTTGAAAATGCCCCGCTCACCATATTTGTCAATTTAATTTCAGTGCACATCCCGTATACATCTGCAGGAAAGCAGGCAATTTCGGATGAGGATGAGATCATGGAGGAGCTGCGCCTTGCCCTCATGGACACGGGAAGGCGCATCTACACATTCATAGGCCGCCAGAGAAGGCTTGCGGAAAAGGAAGCAAAGAGGAAGATGTTCTACAAGTACGCAACAGAGGTCGCGTACGCGGTTTCAGAGCTTACGGGAAAAACCAAGAAAGACATAGAGCAAAAGCTCCACTCGATCGTGCTCAAGCACCTCAAGCTCGAAGAGCAGAAGGAAAAGGAGATGGACCAGAAGAGCGAGATGAGCGAAGAGGAAATTGAAAAGGAGTACGAAAAGCGCAAGGCAAGGGAAAAGAAGGATTCTGAAAAAAAGCAGAAGAAAAAGGGAATTTCCGGGGGAGATGAGTGAATATGGCGGGCGGCAGGGACAAGGAAGTCGTAAAAAGGCTCGATGGGATAGGGGAAACGCTCCTCAGGCAGATAGAGAAAAGCGAGAGTCCCACATACCAGGTGCCTGTAAGGACACTCAACAACATATTTTTTGACAAGAAGAGCGGCACCATAAAACTTGGCGATAAAGTGAGCGACAGGAATTTTTTGAACATAGCGCACAGCCGCAAATTCATGCAGACACTGCTTGTCGCATCCGAAATAAAGAAAGTGATAGGCGCGCAGGCCACAGTGAGCATCCGTGACCTCTACTACGCGCTCAAGCACACAATCGAGGGCACGCAGGAGAACACTTTTGAAGACCAGAGCGAATCCGATCCATGCATCGAGGACATTGAAGCTTCCCTTGATTTATTGCGCGAAGAGCTGCACTTGGCAGCTTCTGCAAAAGGGATAATTGCAGGGGATGTGCAGCTGCGTGACGGAAAGGACAACATTGACCTTGCAAAAATGGGATCAGGAGGATGGAGTGTCCCGAGCAATGTCGAGCCTGAAAACATCGAATTCAAGAAAGTGAAAGCAGATTATGTGCTCTTCATTGAAAAGGATGCAGTGTGGAGGAGATTTAACGAGGACCAGTTCTGGAAAAAGAACAACTGCATAATCCTTACCGGAAGGGGACAGCCCGGAAGGGGCGAGAGGAGGATGGCCCAGCGCCTCAACAAGGAATTCGGCCTGCCGCTGCTGGTCTTATGCGATGCAGACCCTTGGGGGATGTACATATACTCGGTGATAAAGCAGGGATCAATATCGCTCTCATACTCAGAAGAAAAGCTTGCAACACCTGCAGCAAAATTCATCGGTCTCACAACAAGGGATGTTGAAACCTACAAGATACCAAAGGAAGTCACGATCAAGCTCAACCAGCTCGATGTGAAAAGGCTCAAGGAAATGGAATCTTATGAATGGTTCCAGAAAAAGGAGTGGAAGGAAGAGTTTTCGAACATGAAAGAAAAGGCCTACAAGCTCGAGCTTGAAGCACTGAGCAAAAAAGGCATAAGGTTCATAACTGAAGAGTATGTTCCGCGAAAAATCAAGGAAGAGGACTACCTGCCGTAAAGGCGGGATTTCCGGCAAATTTCCAGTTGAAGCCGCGGTTTATTTCACCCACAACTGGTATTCTTTTTTCCTTGCAAGCGCTTTCACTTTTCCCCAAAATATTGTTTCCCAGTTCCCGCCGTTTTTACGCGCTTCGTTGACTGAGTCTGATAATATTTTTAGTCCTTCTAGGTATCCTTGCCTTTGGTCATCTTTTCGATCTAGTGTGAGTTCTATTTTGCCGCGTTTGAGTGTGCCCTTAGAATACGAGTATGCTGCACCTGCTGCCTGTGCCAAGGTTTCATTGAAATTGTATCTTTTGTGGGCTAGTTCATGTACGGCTGTTTCTTCCATGAGTTCTGGTTTCATTGGGGAAAATATTGTTTCGTGCGGGTATGCATAGGCGAGTGTTCCTGTGAGGCTTCCTATGCGGCCATTTCTTTGGGGACTGAGGGTTGTGAGCAGCATTGATACTCTTCCAAACAGGTTTTCTCTTGCAGTTGCATCAAGTCGGGGTGTTTGCTTGAGGAAATCCTGTATGTCTTTGAAAGTGATTTTTCTTGCGCGTTGCAGGTTTTTCCCCACTACTTCTTCTATTTCCCACGGGCCCATCTTGGGTTCGGCCCTTTGAACGAGCCATTTAAAGCCCTTTGTGATCCCCCGCCATTCGGTTTTTGTGAAATCCTGTATTGCAGGATTCTTCCTTTTTGCCCGGGATTGTTTGAACCTTAAAACCCTTTTAAGCAGCTCAAGGGCAAATGGATCAAGCGGCGCGTCTATTCCTTCAAAAAAAGGCCTGACGACACTCTCTTTTACACGCCCCCTCTTTACACGGTTATTCCTGCGAAATCCAAGCAACCCGGGAATGGGAATTGGATTGAAATGCCGCTCCATAATTAGGATTAATTTTTCTCATTAATATTACTTGGGGATAAAAATTTTGACATTTTCCAGGCTAACTTCCCCCCATAATGCCCCGCCAGCACTGCAATTAAGAGCAGCCCGCTGTCCACAACAAAATCCCGCAGGATATAGGCAACGCCGGGGTATGCATTTGTGAGCCAGTAGCCCACATTGTGCAAAAACACTGCCGCAAAAATTATTGCAATCAATCTGGCTCCGTTCTTTTTCGGGTCTTGCGTCCTTGCGCCGAACGCAAGTGCAAGAATTGCAACGAATATGTGCACTCCGGTGTGGAAAATCCAGTCAGGAAGCAATACCCATGCGGGAAACTCACGGGCACTGAAAGCCATCACCTTGCCACGGCCGAAAAGAATGAAGAAAACGGCGCATTTCAGCCAGATTATTGCCTGCAGGCAGGCATAGTAGAGAGCAATTTTCTTTTCCCCGTCACTTAGCACAGCAATCCAGTGCGCAATAAGGATTATTAATAGAATTACCAAAGGTACTGTAATGGCCAATAACCAGTCGATTGAGCACTTTTTCACCCCGAAAGCTGCGGCAGTGATAGGGGCATCAAACAACAAGGGCACCATCGGCTATGTGATATTTGAAAACATGAAAAAGGCCTCGATCGCAAAGGCCTACCCTGTGAACCCGAAATATGGCAAAGTGCAAGGAGTGAAGGCATACCATTCTATTTCGGATGTGCCGGGAAATATCAGCCTTGCGGTAATTGCAGTACCCGCCCCGTTCGTGCCCGGAACACTGGAAGAATGCATGAAAAAAAAGATACCGGCAGTGATAATCGTGAGCGCGGGATTTTCCGAAGTCGGGGAATCAAAAAACACGCAGGCAATAAAAGAGCTCATCAAAAAACACCCCGGAACGCGCGTGATGGGGCCCAACTGCGTGGGTGTGCTAAATAACTTCAACCGCGTGGACACCACATTTTTCGAGCGCAACAGGATGAAAGAGCCAAAGAAAGGGACGCTCTCATTCATCTCACAGTCAGGGGCTTTGGGATCGATGATACTTGACTGGGTTGCAACACAGCAGTTTGGCATAAACAAATTCGTCTCCTATGGGAACGCAATGGATGTTGACGAGGCAGACCTACTGGAATACTTCGGCGATGACAAGGGCACAAAAGTTATAACAGGGTACATAGAGGGGGCAAAGGAAGGGAGGAAGTTTTACAGCATCGCCCAAAAAGTGTCACGCAAAAAGCCCATCATTGTTATCAAGGGCGGGAAGAATGAGGCGACGACAAAAGCGGCAGCTTCGCACACGGGTTCTTTGGCAGGGTCCTCAAAAGTTTATGATGCGGTGTTCCACCAGGCAGGAGTGATACAGGCAGAAGATTTGCTCGACCTGTTCAGCATTGCAAAACTGCTCGAAAGGGAGCCGCTCCCAAAGGGCCGGAGGGTTCAGATCATAACAAACGGCGGGGGGGTTGGAATTGTCACTGCCGACCAGGTCATTGACAAAGGGCTCATGCTCGCAACCCCATCGCCTGCTACAATAAAAAAGCTCATGGATGCGCTGCCGATGGCAATAATATCAAACCCAATCGACCTGCTTGGCGATGCCGATGCATCGCTGNNAAAAGGCGATAATGGCCTGCCTTGAGGACAAAAACATTGACATCATCATGGTGCTCGCGCTCTTCAACCTGCCCACACTTGAGGCAAAAAAGCTTGCAATACTTCGCAAGGCAAGAAAAATCGCGACAAAGCCCGTGGTAGTCCTCTCAATAGGGAGTGATTACACCGAAAACTACCTTCGCATAATCGAGAAGGCGGGATTCACTACTTTCAATTACCCAAGCGTTGCCGCAAAAGCGCTGAAAGCCATGTCGCAGTACGCGCAGTTCCGCAAACTCTACAAATAGCCAACAAAAACCCAAAAAAGGAGAAATTTACTGGAGAATGTTTTAAATATGGAGTCAGCCATTATTTAAGTTGTTGATAAGATGGCTCTTGTTAGAAAGAAATATTATGTCCCATTTCAACAGGAACATGCTAAAACAGGGATAGGAAAGAAACATCTTGCTACAGAAGTAAATGGGCATGCTTAGCCACTTTCCAAAAATTCATGAAGGATTAAGGAACGAACCGGACGGAGCAACTTTTACATATACGGTTGGAAAAAGAAAATTTGTTTTCCGCAAGGAAGTTCTGCAAAGAAGGCCACACCCGCTAAGAACAGAACCCGATCCAATACAATATGTAATGATAAGCAAAAAAAATATTATAACTTCCCAATATTCCTCTCAAAGTAAAACGACCCGCCCCTAAANNCAGCACACAACGCCGCCACCAGCAATTCATCACCCGCCTAAAGGCAAGTGCGTTCTTGCCAACGGCGTTGCAAAAATTGTTTCACTCAACCCCAAGCAGCTTGAACGCATTTTCTATCTCATCTTCTGCAAGCGAGTCGAATAGGCCGCGCGAGGGGAATGTGCCGTCAAATTCTGCCTCTGAAAGGCTCCTTTCCAATAGCTCAAAGCCCATCGCGGCAATTGAGAGCCTCGATTTCTGCAGCTCGGCAAGCTCCTCAATCCTTGCCTTGAAGGAAACATCGGAAAAATTCTTGGAAACCGAAAGGAGCGCGCTTTGCGCGAACTCATCGAGCACCGGCTTGAGGTTCACGTCCGCCGAATTTATTCCTTTTGCAAGAGTGCCCTTCAGATTGAGCCTTATGAGCGGCTTGAGCCTGTTTTCTTCCTTTAAGTCCTGCAAAATCAGCTCGCGGCACTTTGCAATGACATCCTGCGGACCCGAATCCTTGAAAGTCATTTTGTGGTAAAATGCCTTCCTCTGCACATCAAAAGGGACAAATGAGAGCGCTTTTGAAGTCGTGTCAAAAAAATAAACCCCTTTTGGCTTTTGGGCTTCCAGCTTTTTTATCGAAGTTGCAATAGTCGAGCCTGCAAGAAGGAAAATGCTATCGCCTAAATTCTGCTCATTGCGCCAGTGCAGGTGGCCATCAACTGTTAAGTCAAAGCCCTTTGGCAGGTCATCTAATGAAAGGGTTGCCACCATCTCATCATCGACCGCCATGAACTCCTTGAATGCCTGATGCACGAGCAGTATATTTGGGCTGCCCTTTTCAGGCACGGGGCCCCATTTCGCCATGACATCAAGCGCCCTCTTTTCAGGAACCGCGCCAAGGCCATAAATATAAAGCTTTTCAGAACCCTTTTGCGCCTCGATCCTTCCCGCATGCAGGTAAATGACAAGGCCCGAGAGGTCGAGCACATCAAGCGCGGTCTTTGCCTCTTTTCCGAAAAACTCGTGGTTTCCATGGATCGCGATTACCGGCGTTCCGCTCACGGCAATATCGCGCGAAATCCCCCCTTTCTCAAGCTTTAAGGAGACAGCAGAATCCTTCCTTTTTGAGATGGAAAAGGACTGCATGGATTTATAGAGCACGGAGTGCGAAGGCACAGGCGCGTCAAAAACGTCCCCCGCAATGACAATGACATCGGCATTCCCCGCAAGCGAGAGCGAGATCGCGCTCTCGAGGTTGTCAAAGCTCTCCTGCGAGCGCTCGGAGCGCTCCTCAAAGCCCAGATGCGTATCGGAAAAAATCGCCACCTTCAACCCACACCGCCTCCGCCGCACTTTGCGCCCAAGATCATTTTACAAGCCCCCTGAGCTTTTTCAAACTTAGCTCTGAAAAGCCGGAAATAACATGGTCGGCCATGGAAAAATCATGCAAGGAAGAAAATTTATTCGGGATCGCTATGGCGCGCAGGTTCGCCCCCTTTGCAGACTGCACCCCTATCACAGTATCCTCGATTGCTATAGAGTTTTCAGGCCGCACTTCAAGCGCGTCTATTGCCCTGAGGTAAGTTTCGGGCGAGGGCTTTGGGGAAGTGACTGATTCAATGGCAATAATTTGGGAAAAATAACCCTCAAGGCCGAGCTTTTTGAGGAAAAAATCGATGTTCTTGAAGTTGTTGTTCGAAGCCACCGCAAGCGGGACTGAATGCGATTTGAGTTCCCTGAGCAGTTTTCCAAGCTCTGGGTCAAGGATCAGCCCCGGCACCATTTCAGCCTTCATCGCTTCAGATGTGATTTTGACAAAATGGTCGCGGTCGATCTGCAGGCCGTACTTTTCTTTCAAATATTCAATCTTTTTTGCAAAAGTGTGGCCGATAAGATGCGAAACATCCTCATCGCTCACAAGTGCGTTGCGCTCACGCAGATAAGAGCGCATGTGCTTGAAATAATATGCCGGGGTATCGACAAGCACGCCGTCAAAATCGAAAATCACCGCTTCAAGGGCCAAAAAGACCACCTATCATCTTCTCGTCAATATCCGCAAGCGAATCAACAATGAGATCAGCATCGAGAAGGAAGTTGCGCCCATAGGTATTTGTCACCGCAATGCACTTCATCCCGGCAGCCTTGGCAGCAGCAATTCCATTAATTGAATCCTCAACCACGAGGCAGTCTCGCGGCTTTACCTTGAGCATTTTTGCCGCTTTCAGGTAACCTTGAGGGTGTGGCTTTCCTTTTGCAACACTATCGCCCCCCACAACAGCGCCAAAATCCTTCCCGATATCAAGCTCACGGAGTATGTTCTCCAAAAAATCAATGTAGGAGCTTGAAACAAGGCCGATCTTATACTTTCCCCTCACGCGGTAAAAAAATTCCAAAAACCCGGGGATTGGCTTTATGCCTTTAGTCTTTTGCAACAGGTACGCGTATTTTTTTGCAACAAGCCCCTCTATCTCAGCAGGTGTCTTATTTGAGAGCATTTTGGAAAAAACCTCGCTCACGCGGGTTGCATCAAACTCCCGAAGATCATCTGCCGTGATGTCCTTGCCGCTCTCCTTGAGCACCCTTGCCCCCGCCTTATAGTGCAGGTCCATGGTGTCAACTATCACCCCATCCATGTCAAAAATCACTGCCTTCATAAAGGCAAGAGGGGGCAAAAAGGATATTAACAAATCAGCGGTGAAAAATCCCCTGTGGCAAGCTTTTTAACCCTTCCAAAGGTAAATTAATCTAGCTTTTTGACGGATGCAAACAGTTTCTATTGGATTGGCAGAAAGGCTTTTTCTTTTGATCAAGCTTTTCTTTTGGGCCGATCCAAAAGAAAAGGTTGCGCTGGGATGTCAGAGAGGTTATGTACCCGCCTGCAGAGCGGGCTAGGAGGGTTCGATTCCCTCTCCCAGCTATTATACCTACAGAAACTATATATTTATAAATTTGTAGGGATAACTATTTTTGCATGTACCTCAAGGAAAAGACAGTAAAGGGTAAAAAATATTTTTACCTGGCAGAGTCGTTCAGGCTTCCGAACGGGAAAGTATCGTCAATAGAGAAAGGCATACCGGAAAAATCACCTTTGCAAGAACTGGAAAAAAAACATGTGAATTTTTTCATCGAAAAAAAGAAAGAAGCCTTTGCCAAATATGCAATTAAGAATTACAAGGCAGACTCGGTTTTCAGCAAGAGCGAATTTGAAAAAAGCGAATCCATAAAAGTGGACTACCAAAGAACAATAAGGAGCTTCACCAAATCCCAATTAAAGGACGTTTTCGACAGGTTTATAGCCAATTTCACTTATGAATCCAACGCCATTGAAGGCAACTCTCTGACATTGAAAGATGTTGCAATTGTCATGTTTGAAAAACGAAGCATAGAAGGAAAAGATTTAAGGGAAATTTACGAAACACGCAACAGCAGACCCGTAATGGATTTGCTCTTGAGGAAGAAATTCGATGTCAGTGAGAAAAGCGTGATAAAAATGCATGAAATGCTCATGAAAGACATGGACGAGCGAACAGGATACAAACAGATACCAAATTACATACCGGGAAGCAACGTTGAATTCACGCCACCTGAAAAAGTCGAGGAAGAAATGGGAAAACTCATAGAATGGTACAACAAAAGCATTGAAACGATGCATCCAATCCAAGTTTCAGCCCTCTTTCACGGAAAATTCATAAAAATACACCCATTCGAGGACGGCAACGGGAGGGTAGGAAGATTCATCTCAAACGCAATCCTCACCAACCACGACTACCCCCCGTTCATAATCAGGAAAACCCAAAGAGAAGCATACATCAAATGCATGCAGGACTTTTTCCGCGGATACACGCAAAATCTTGAAAGGCTGTTTCTGAGAAAATACAAGGACACTTACAGGAAATTCTTTGAGGTTTATTTGAAATATATCAAGAAGTGAAAAACGGGGTAAAGAAAATGCCGGTTTACAAAGCAGGGAGAATTGTTGAACGTAACAGGCTTGTCAGTCGAACAAAAAGCACTGAAAGGCGTGTTTTGAGAAAACCCAGACGCTGGCCTAAAGAGAATACACCGCTTGGGATTGTGGAATTGGACCTTTTGTATCCGATAAAGAAGCGCGTGGCTAAACTCGCAGAAACAACTGAGCCAGTGGTCGTAGATTGGGGTTGCGGAAAAGGGGTGGCGGCTGCAGAACTTGCTCGGGAAGTGCCAAAATCAATGGTTTATGGTTTTTCGAATAATTCTTACACTCACTGGAATAAAGTATTACATGGAAACAAACTCAAAGAAATCCATCCTCTGCAAAATATAAAGTTCATCCACGCAGACGCAACAGATTTTTTCAGATATTTCAAAGATGGCTCCATAGACATCCTCTACTCGAAATTAGGAATATGCCACTTGAAATCACAAGTAGAATACATCAAACAACTAATCCCAAAACTTAAAATCGGCGGAATCCTATTGACAGAAACAGGGGAAGTAAAAAGTTATGCCCCGCTAATAGGTAACATCGCCCCAAAAATGGATGAAAGAAACCGCCCGCCACACAGATATGTGGTAGATGTCTACCATCAGCCAGACTATGACTTAGAATTCATTAAATACTCCAACAGAATCATAATCCAAAGAACAAAATAACCCCATTCAATTTGCCAGAGGCAAATTTATGAAACTCAAAAAGTTATCGTCCCCAATCATTGAAAAGCCAGAAAATAGCGTTAGTAAATCACTATACTTTTTATTGACTTTGCATTACAAAAGACAGTAAGAAGTATTGAGCGAAAGAGGAAGTTTAACCCTAATCCACGAAGTCCCTCTCCCAGCTTATTACTCAC
>DUGC01000115.1 GCA_013331625.1 Candidatus Iainarchaeum sp.
AAAAGGCCAATGAGGGCCTTGTGGCGGCCATGAAAACACAAAGTGAACTTTCGCAGGCGGAAATCGAGAAGAACAAGGAGACGGTTGAAGATATCAGGCAGCAAGAGGAAACATTAAGCAGGGAACTGAATTCAATCAGGAACCAGCTTGAGGCAATCAATAATGAGCTTAACTTACAGGCCATATCCCTTGGGGCTGAACCGCCAAAGCTTATCGACGGCCATTATCTGATCGGTGATGACGGGGACTGGAAGAAATACAATGCGGCAAATAACTCGCTTGATGATGTTACAGATCCCACGCAACTAGCCCTTCTCAATGGCAGCGGCCTTGTGGACCTGCAGGTTTCAAGGGGCGAAGTGACTGGCGGGGGGNNTCAAAAGGGGACATAGAAAAGACCAGACAAGTTTCTGAATGGATAGCTCCAACTGTCACTGCACCAACTACACAGCAATCTGCCCAGCCTGTGGAACCTGGGCCCGACACGAGCGCCCTGCGGGACGGCTCTTATGGCATTCTGTTCGGAGAATGGAAATATTATGCTTCATATAAAAACCCTAAACCCGAACCTGCAAGTGAGGAGGAAATTGCGCAGCTGGAAGCCTTGCCTAAGAGCGCACAGGGTAACATTTACATCTCTGGCGGAAAGCCGGTCACTTTTTTGGAATTTTCGAGGATTAACAATATTCCATATTCCAGCGAACCTTCAGCGATGACAGCGGCACCCCCAAGCAAAACAGGAAATCCGCCGGCAGGAACATACCAGTATGATGAAGACAAAAGAACATGGGTTATTAAAGTCCCGGGCGCCATGGACCAGCCAGTGCCTTCAGGCAGTGACCTGGAAGGCAAACTTGATAACATACGCAATGAATGGGGCTGGAGGGAATTCACTGTGTCCCCCGATGATGGGCCAATAGAGCCCATAGTGCCTAAAACCGATATCCCGTATGCAATTGAAGATGGCCACTATAAATTTGAAAATGGCGCATGGAACCGGGTTATGTCCAATGGGGCTTTGGCACCGATAGAAAATTCAGGGGATCTTGGAAAAGAGAGATATACAATATTGGATAAAATAAACGCCCGCAGGGCTGCTGAAGGGAACAATCCCGGCGAGTTCATCGTGACAAATGGCATTGATTCGGACGCTCCCGCAAAGGCAGGCGCGCAGATACCGGCAACGGACGCTTTGCCAACTGGGATGAACGCAGGGGTATATGAATTTGACTCAGGCTCAGGAGCGTGGATGAACCTAGGCAGGCCGGTCACAAATCCGGCAGGAGCTGCATATCTTGAAACAAAGCGTGAGGAAAGGAAAGCCAATGGGTTAGTGGGGGAGCGCTTTTATCTTATTGATGACGGGACAACCCGCGATGCACCTGCGGCACCGCAATCAGCAGTACCTAAAAGGGATACCAATATAATTCCGCCGGCAACACAAGCCATCCTCCCAAGCGCGATCCCGCCAGTTCAGGGCCTTCTGGGCATTACAGGATATGCGGGCGCATCAGGCTCTCCGGCCACAGGAATCCTGGGCACGGTCTTTGGCGGGGACAAGGGGCTTATTGGCAAGCTTGCCGGTGGCGGCGGAGGGATAGTCAGGGCAATATTTGGCACCAATCCTTTTGTTGCAGGGCTTGCAGGCGGGCTTATTGGCGGCACTGTTTCATACATGACGCAAAAGGACGAAATGCAGTTTTCCTCAATGCAGCCTGACACGGAAATTAAGGACATAAAGCTTGTGGAGGGCGCTGCAAACAAGGAGAAGGAATATGCAAATGTCAATCTTACTGTTGAGGGCTTTGGAAAGAAGAGCGAGAGGGCGCCTACTGTCCCGCAGCCGCTTGTGAATAACCCCGACCTCATATCGCAAGGGATAGAGTCATTCAGGCTGATCTTTGAGAACAGGGATAGTTTCACCACAAGCGAGGACAGGCCTGAGTATGCGCACCTCAAAGTCACGGGAGTGAGGCACAAGTACAAGGATAAGGTCTATGACCGCAAGGATTTCATTGATGATAAGGGCGGGTTTATCGGGTTCTTTGACAAGCCCACGGTCAATTCCTCTAAGTCAAGGCTTGAGGAGGACCCTGCGCAGACAATGGAACAAAGGTTCAGGCTGGAGTTCAATTCCATCCCGCCATCGGCCGAAAAGGTTGAAGACATAGGATTGCTCAACTGCCAGGATGGCACAAGGGTCGGAAAGACCGGCGCTGACGCATTGCCAAAAGTCAAGTTCAGGTGGAACTGGAACGATATAAAGGGCGATACATGCAATGAGGACAACCTGAATGGCGTTTATTGTGATGCAACGCAGTTCAGCATTGCGCTCTTAAAGAGGGTCAATGCACTCAACGAGTACCTTGGCCAGAACGGGCCGGACTTCACCTGCCCATCCTCGCTCACAAACCAGCCTGCACGAAATGAGATAGGCACTTTCGATACGGGGATAGAAGCCCTTGCAACAGTGAGGAATGGCAATGATATTGATGTGGTTGCAACGATACGCAACACCAATCCCGGGGAAGTTCCCGTGAAGGCCACGATCAAGCTCATAAAGCCGGGCAATAGCGGCGAGATTGCATGCAGCAAGGGGATGCAGAGTGTTTCAGTTGCAGCAGGCGGGAAAGAGGATGCATCATGCACTTTTAGCAGCCTGCCGGCAGGGGTATACACTGCAAGGGCCGAGATAACCCCCACAATATCTTGCACAAACTGCGGGGATATTGCAGTGACGAATTCGCTCTCAAAGCAGTTCTCTTCTGGAGTGAGCGGCCTTGAGCAGTGCGAGCCATTCAGCACGGCAAGGCTCTCTGAATTTTTGGAGGCAAGCGGGGAGAAGAACCCCGGCCTTGTTGCAACGGCAAAGTTCAATGCGCTTTTGATGGTGGACGGGTATAGCAGCGACTTCCAGCATGATTTCGACCTTGCTCAGTCAGAGGCATTCTTCAATGCGCCGGACTTCTATACAGACAGCAGGGCGGGACTTGGCAATTATTTCAAGGATACAAGCCTGTTCTCATTTGATGCCTACAGCCAGCCCAATTTCACCCTGCCAGGGCCCGGAACTTACAATATTGTAATTGACATAACTTACAAGGACAGGACATGGAAGCTTTTTGATACAAGGGGCAACCCGACTGCAACTATTACCATCAGGATGGAAAAGCTCAAGGCGGCAGAGCCGGACAGCCCGTTCTATTATGTGCCATTCGACGGGCTATTGGGGGAGAAGGACGGGAGGATAGGTTACGGCATTAACTTTGCAGGGGATCCTGTGCAGGTCGACAATTCAAGGGCACCGCGCAGGACAGTCGATATAACAGGGTCGGCAACAATACCTGACGGCATCCTGACAGTGAGCAAGGGCAAAAATTTCAAATCCATGCAGGTTGATGAGCGCGGAGTGGTCGCAAAGCTCTCGAGGGCAAACGGCAGCCCGACATTGCTCTTCCAGCCATCGAACGCAACGCCGGTGATATTAAAGATTGATAAGAACACCGAAGAGGATGCTTATGCCATCTACGAGCCTGCAATAGACGGGGATGCTGTTGATGTCGGCCAGCAGCTCACTTTGTGGAACGGGATCGGCGCTGCATGCCGCGGCTTTAATGATGAAGTGATGTCGCAGCAGCAGTTCGTGCCGGATACCCACGGGATCAGCACGCGCTGCGCGCTTGTAGGCCCCAACCAGAGGAGCAAGTACGCCCTTGAGTTCTGCGGAAAAGTAGTCAACTACGGCAGCGCGTACTATGAAACAGTGTTCTATACCCCGCAGGATTCAGACAGCTACCTCAAGCTTGTTGATGTTTCATCCGACAGCGCCCAGTTCATCAGCGAGGGGGCTGCAGGGAACCAGGTGCCGCTCAACGGCAACGGCCTCACCCCCAAGATCAATTCGCTTGAGGACATATTCAGCCTTGTGACTGCTCAATCAATGTGCATTACAGGGACAAGCCTCAATGCAGAGTTCTTCTGGAACCCCAAGCAGATATTCACTACGATACAGGATAGCGAGGAGGATGCGATCAGCTCGTGCATCGCGCCGGTCAAAAGGAACAAGTAAACATAATTATTACAAACCCTGAAATTTTCATAGTTTGCTATTTTTGCAGGCGACAAAAGCCTTTTGGCACTAGTTTGTAGCATGCAATAATTTTTGGGTTTAAATTATTTTATCATTCGATTTTTCTGCCCCTTAATGGCCTGCAGCAACAATAATAAACATGAACCCCTTATTCAGTACAAACCTGATTTCGGGATGTAAATGGGCGTTGATGAGGTAAGGGAACGGCTGGCGGGCGCTTTTGGCGCTGTAAGTGAGCGTGTGCCCAGTTTCCCTGTTGTCGCCCTTTTAATTGCAGTAATCATTGCCGGCGGCCTGTTTTTTATCCTCATAAGCCAGCCCCAGCTTGTTGAAGTGAAAATTATTGTGGAAAATGCTGCGGGCGCGAATGTGCGTGGCGCGCAGGTGAGCGTGCTTGGCCTTGAAAAGGAAATCAGCCTCGCCACAGATAAGGACGGGAAGGCGCTTTTGCAGCTTCCGAAAGGAAAAGATGTCGAAATCGGGGTTTCGAAGGCAAATTATGAAGGTGAGAAAATGCGGTTCCGCGCCGATTCCCCGCAGGACCTCAAATTTGTGCTAAAGCAGCAGCAGGCCCCCCTTGCAAAGGACCTTACTTTCACTTTTGTGGGCCCTGACGGAAAGAAGCTTGAGGGGAAGGAAATCAGTGTTATCCTCTCATGCGCTGGGAGTGAAGGGAAGTTTGAGCAGCCACAGCGTTCTGTAAGTACAGGCGAGCTTCGGGTTGTGGCCCCGGAAAAGTGCGGGCGCATCAATATAACTGCAAGCGCACCCGGATTTTCGAGCGCGAGCATGAGCGCGATCGGCACAGAGCAGATAATCAGCTTTCAGGCAATTGAAAAGCCAAAAGGGAACCTTGAGGTGAAAGTGAGGGACTTTGATTCGCGCAGCTACCTTGACAGCAAGAGCGTGAGGCTGCTTGACAGCACGGGGCAGGACAACGGCTTTAGCGCAACTACCTCTTTTGGCGAGGTGCTGTTCACAGGGATTGGGATTGGCACATATACCCTCGTTGTCGATGACCCCTTGCGCGAATATGGCACTGGCAGCAGCACCGTATCGGTTTCCCCAAACTCAACTGAAAAAAAGGAAGTGCTGCTCTCAAAGGATGTGAAACTGCGGCCTAAGATAAAGGTCGTTGACTCAAACGGCGCGCTGGCCCTTGCTGATGTTTCCATTGGATTCCCCGATGGAAGGGTAGCAGGAAGGGCGCAGAGCGGGGAGGACGGATTTGCAGTTTTTGCGCTTAGCGATAACGGGATTTATTTTTATAGCGCCTACAAGGAAGGTTATCTCCCTTCAGACCGGAACTCTTTTTCAACTTCGGCATATGGGCGGGGGAGCACACAGGAGTTTATTTTGCGCCTTGAAAAATGCACCCCGCAAAAATGCGGCCTTGTAAAAGTCAGCGTCATTGACGAGAACGGATTTGCAGTGGAGAACGCAAAAGTCTCGATCCTCAATTCCGACGGTTTTATCGAGGCAGCATATGGCACGAGGACAACGGATTATAACGGAAATATTTCACCGTTCAATGGCGTTGCAAAGGGCAATTTCAGGATACTTGCCCAGAAATTCCCTGCCGAGGCGCGCTCTGATATTGTATCCATAGACCCGTCAAAAACAAATGAATTTACAATCAAAATGGCGATTGGGACAGGGACCGTGAAAATAAATGCTTTTGATTCCGACGCAAATCCGGTGCCATTCGCGCAGGCGGATATTTTCACTGATTACGGGCAAAGGATCGGCACAGTTTCACTCGATGGCAAAGGAGAGGGCTCTTTGAGCCTGAAGGCCGACAAGAAGGTTTATGCAATCATTATGAAGGATGGCTTTGCCCGCTATGTCACGGCGCCAAGGCAGGTTTTTCCGGGAAGGGCAGTGCAGCTAACAGGAAGGCTCGGGGCAGATGCCGAAGTGGAAAAGCCTTCAATTGAGTTCATAGGGATGTATTCGCCCTCCGGCCAGAAGGTCGAGGGGCTTAGCGCAGGAGGGGCATATACTGCAAGATTCCTGCTGCGGATCCCTTCATCGGCAGTGCTGCAGAAGGCAGGCGTGCTGATACGCACAGGAGACAAAAGCGATGTCGACAAGGACAGTATGTGGATTACATCAGTCGCGGCGCCACTCTCTGCAGTGCAGAAAGGCTGGACTTATGACCCTGCAGGAACAGATGAGCCAAATGGGGATATGAGGGCTGATGCAAAATGGGCTGATATTGTTTGGAATGACCCGCAGGCGGGGATGTATGAGATAGAGGCTGGCATGAAGGTCCGCAACGGGACGACAAAGGGCACGGAGCTGCCGGTCTTTTACAGGGCATGGGGGGTTAGCAATGGGCGCTATCTGCGCGATCCCGTTGACAGTGAGATTGGGGAGGGCGAAGATGGCGCATCAAAAAAAGCGCTTTACGCGCAAAGCTATGAGCGCATATTCATAGAAGGGCAGGCTGAGAGCTGCGACAGCGCGTTCTGCTTTTCAGGCAGGCTACTGGGCATTGATGACGGGGTATATACAGGCGAGCCGTACATGCTGAAGACATTTGCCCCCTACCGCCTCGAATTCGGCATTACAAATAATTCGGATATATTGCATGATAATGCCGCAATAACAATACGCAGCACCACAAACGGCACAAGTGCATCCAAAGACCTGAGCATTGATGCCTACTCTTTGCGCAATGCAGATTCGCAGCAATTCAGCTCTGCCGCCCCGGCAAGGCAAATCGAGCCGCTTGCGATGGGGATGCTGCGCAGGAACAAGTCATTTTCAGGGACGCTTGACCTTTCAGCAAAATCGGCTTCCGGATCGGGAATCCAGTTCATAATTGTTTCAAACAGGCAGGAGGTATACAATAATATCCTCAAGTTCTCCGCATTCTATGAAGATGACGTGAATATCTCTATNNCAGCCGCAAAAGCTCATTGCATTCGTCCCGCTTGACATCAACATAAGCGCAAGCTACGCTTCGGGGGAAAAGAGCGGTTTTCCCATTGAAGGGGCGAATGTTATAGTGAAAAAGATCGCCCCGGACCTTAGCGAGAGCGTATTTGCCGCCAAAACGAATTCCCGCGGCTTTGCGGCCATAAGGGTCCCCGCATCATCGCCTGGCAGCAAGGTCATTGTGAAAGTTGAAAAGCCGGGGATCGGGTCAGAAATTATTGAAAAACTGGTCAGCGCGGATGTTATTTCAATCGAGCCTGAAAGCATAAAGGCAGGCCTTAACAGGGACACTTTGGAGGAAATACGGATCCCGCTCACCATCAGGAGCAACCTAGCGGGCAAGGTGGCGTTAAGGAAGATGCGGGTGAGCGCAAACTCGCGCGGCTTCATTGACCTTGAAAAAATGAACACTTACCTTGTGCAGTACAATGGGCTGCAGATACCTTCAGGGGAGGAGCGAACGATAGATTTCCTGAGCGCAGCCGGAAGCGAGGCACGCTTCCTTGAGCGGCCTGCCACGATCAAAGGCACCCTTATAATCGAGACCGCGCTTGCAAATGACTCCAACACCGCATGGATTTCAAGGATGCCGTTTGAAATCACAGTAAACCTTGCGCAGATGCCTTCCAATGCGCCATGCATCGTGATATCAAAATCTGAATGGAAGGACGCCACTTTGGGCGGGAATGCCTCTGCAGAATTCGAGATAGAGAATAACTGCGCGGGGGATAGCGGCAAACCCATTGACCTTGCAAACCTGCAATCACAAGTCGTCTGGCAGGGGAAGGAGGGGATAATCGGGCAGGTTGAGCTTTCAATCACTGATCCTGAGAGCGGGGAAGTGTCAAGCGAGGTCTTGCAGCAGGGCCTCTGGAGCAGGCTGCGCGAAAAGTTTGTTTCCGGCACACTGTACCCTGCAAGGCTCACATTCATTCCGAAAGCAAACACTCTTGGCAGGAAAGCTGAATTTGAAGTGAAGATAGACGCGCAGCTTGAGACCAACGAGGGATCGCAATATGTCGGGGCCAACAATAGCATAAAATCCGAGATCATGGTTGCAAACCTCGACCAGTGCATTGAGATAATGCCCCATCCGGAGCAGGGAATTTTGATCAGGAGGGATGAAACTGAAAGCTCCTTTACAGTTGAGACCAAAAAGTGCGGGCCAATTGAGCTTGACATAAGGTTTTGCAGCGCTGGATCGGACTTTTGCCGCGGCGGGTCTGATGAGGGGGGGATAACGCTTCGCCCGTGGACTTACACTAAAATAAAGGAGGATGCGCGCGAAGTGAAGGTTGAGCGGCAGGAGATCGCAGGGCTTTACGGGATTAAAGTTGATGCAAGGCCTCAGGGCGGATCCTGGAAGCAGGTTGCAGAGATTAAAGCCCTGATCGAGCCGGAAGCAGGCGACTATTTCACGCTGGATAAATATGCATTCACGCTCATCGGCAAGGACTCGAGGGATTCAGCAGAGCTCACCAACTTCATGCTGCAGGAAAATATTGCGGTGAGGGCTAACCTTTGTGACTGGGGGGATGCCGAACCGGGGCTTTCTGATGCGGAGAAGGCGGCAATAGGGTTGGCGGGCGCTGGCGCGGGGGTAGGAGCCGGATTTGCAGCCATGGCAATACTTCCAACACTTTCCCCATTGGCCGCTTCAGGAATAGGGGCTGTTGTTCTATTAATCGTCATAATTATCGTGATGATGATGGATGACCCTTGCGAGGAATTCAAGACAGAAACTTTGCAGGATTATGCCATCAATCTTGCAGGCACCTCGGACCCTTCAAGCCCATACTATCTGCCGCCCGATGCGCTCAACATCCTGCTAAGTGACTCGCGCATCAAGGGCAGCTGGAATGTTGACATTACAGACGCGGTACAGAAAAAAAATGCAAAGTACCCGAACGGAAAGCAGATTGCAGGCATCGTATTTGAAAACCCGGGCGGGGCAGAGCAGGATGAGCCTGCATATGCAATTGCGACCCTGCGTGCAAACGAGCATATCCACGGGGATTCCACGCACCAGAATGCAGCAGTGGACTGCAAAGGGGCCGACTTCGGGCTGTTTTGGATAGGGGCACCCACATGCTCTTCACAGGGGCGGGTGTATGATGACATTTACCAGCAAAAGCTCCACCTTAGGTTCAATTTGGCTGAGCAGACGGCAAGCATTCCGAAAGTTTCATTTGACACTTATGCGTGCCAGAGCGGAGTTGAAATCGGAAGGACAGGCGAAGGTGCACTGCCACGCATAAAGCTCAACTGGAGCTGGAATGAGGATACGGATGGAATAACTTACAACCAGTGTGATGCGGGCAATCCCGATTACATTTACTGCGATGCGACACAGTTCACAATTGAGCTGAATAAAAAGCTCAGCATGCTCAATGAGTTCCTGCAGGCAAACGATTACAACCTTGGCTGCCCGGCAACAGTGGACATGAAGGCAGAGGCAATGGCTGAAATGCATAAAAGGGCAGCCCGGACTGTTGATCAGGGCAAGGTCGGCCTGAGCAAGGCTATTGCAAATGAAGCTGACAAGATTGTGACAATAGTTGCAACAGTTGATAACAGTTCAGATACCTCGCAGAGTGCAGTTGTCAAGGTGACGGTAGGCGGCACAGGCAGTACCAAGCAGGAATGCGTGATGAGCATTGAGAGCATCCCCGCACACGGGCAAAAGAGCGGCTCGTGCCCGGTAACCGTCATAGATGACGGGGATTACGGGGTCTTGGCAGGCATGGAAAGCACATCAAGCCCTGCACTTTTGGATAAGGGCCAGATCATTACAGGGGTAATTGTAGGAAGCCGCAGGCCTTCAGGGGAGGATGCATGCAGGCTGAAGACCACTGAAACATTTGAAGGTGTGCCGCACATACTCAAGTTCATAGACAACAAGCCTGATGTGAAATGGACTGCAAGGGTCCCTGACAGGCAAGCACTGACAAGGCTGCTTATTTTCGACGCATACCTCATGAAGGACAATTATTCAAAGGAGTTCTTCAGTGATTTCAGCAGCTATTACACCAAATCGGCTTTCGAGGATACAGACTCTTATTTCCATAGCATGGGGCAGGATAGCGCGGGCAGGAAATACGGGCTGAATTTATTCATGGATTCAAACAAGTTCGTCCTCACGAACAAATATATAGCCAGCTCCGAGCTTTCCGGCCCAGGGCTTTACAGGGTGGAATTTGCCCTCTATTTCAACGAGAAGGACTGGAAGCTCTTTGATGCGAATGGCGACCTTCGCGGATATGTTGCAATGGTTGTGCACAGGATGGATGACCCCTATCCCGCATCGCCGTTCTACTCGATGCCGCTTGATGGCATGGTAGGCCTTGAAGGGGACAGGTACAGGCGGGAAAATTACGGGACTGCATATTCGAGTGAAAATAATGATTTTATTTACATAAACGGGGGGAACCAGCCGGTCAAAAGCTATGCGGATAATGGCAGCGCGCCGGTCTCAAAAGTGAATGTAAAAGTGAAGCATGACCTCTACAGCCTCAATACATCGCCTGCCTCAAGGGGGATGATAATGCAGGTTTCAGGCACCGGGACGCGCTCGTCAAACATTATTTTCCAGCCGTCGCATGCAACGCCTGTGATGATGAAAGTTGCAAAGGATAAGCTTTCGGATGAAAAGTTCAGCACTTACTTTGGCGTGATCAGCGGCACGGCGCCGCAGGACACGGGGCAAACCCTTGCGTTCTGGGACGGGGCCGGAAACTGCATTGATTATTCGAACGTCCCTGTGGCTGAGGCATTTTACCAAAAGCCCGACAGGAAAGCGGCAGAATCTGACAGGCTCAGTGAATGGAAAGGGGCATACGCCCTCGACTGGGCAAAGGCCCTGAGCAAGGGCGATGTGTATTTGCGCACGATACTCTACACGAACCCGGGCGATGATGTGAAGCTCAAGGCATTCAGGGGCGGGACGCCTGCGACATTTTACACAGGGGATGAAACCGGGGAAGTAGTGGGGCTCAACGGAATCTCAAACATGCCGCACAACAATTATTCTGGCGGCTCACTTGGCACGATCAGCACGATGGCGGATATCTTGCAGATGGTGGGCGATGGCATGGTGTGCGTGACAAATACCGGCAACTCGACAAAGTTCTGGTGGAACCCGCAGGCAATTTATGATGAAAAAGGGACGCAGAGGAACATTTCAGCACAGACTAAAAACCTTGAGGCGGGGAAGAGCTGCATCGGGTGAATAATCCAAAATCCCCAACTCGGTTTTTTTAAAAAAATTAAACGAATTGAAAGCGTATTATTGCCCCTTTAATTTCTCTTTGCTCCATACGAATCCCAATGTAAATATGTAAAGTTTAAATTTACAATACGATGCGACAGGCTTGCTCCGTCAGACGACTATGCGGCAAAGCCATCCGCAACTGCCAGTAAAACGACCCACGGCTCCAGCGACAGGCGTTCTTGGATACATATTGAAAGCACAGTACACAACGCCGCTATCGCGGGTGATCTATCACCAGCCTAAAAGCAAGTTCGTTCTTACCAGCGGGGTTGTAAAGGTTTTTTAACACCAAAAGACTTAAGTATTGCGAAATCTTTATGGAAGAGGGGCAGAGCGGCGGGGCCGCAGGCGCAATTGCAGGCATATTCGACCTTACTGCCGGCGAGGGCAAGCGCAACCTGGCCATTGCAATGGCTGCCCTGCTCATAGTAATCGGGGCATTTTTCTATCTTTCAATAGGCACTTCGGGGCCCGGAAATGCAGAGCTGACGGTCCTTGTAAAGGATGCTGACGGAAAGCCGGTATACAAGGCAACGGTGTCAATTGCAGGCAAGGAAGGCTTTTTTGCAACCACCAACAAGGACGGCCGGGTGACTTTTAGCCCCCTTTCCCAAGGGCAGGAAATTCGGGTGGAAGCATCAAAAAACGGGTTCAAAAAGGGGGCCAAATCGCTAAAAATCGGCTCCAATAGCGAGGAAATCTCAATTGATCTTGACCCTGAACTTGAAAATACCTCTATGAGTAGGGCAATTACCTTTGTAGGGCCTAACGGGGTAAGGCTTGAGGGAAAGCCCCTGAGCATTGAACTGAGCTGCTCTTCAGGGGTTAGCGTTGACAGCCCTTCAAGGCAGGTCACGCAGGGGCGCATTGAGGTCGAGCAGCCATCGGGATGCGGCACACTGCTTGCAAAGGTGAGCGGCAGCGGATTTGAGGATGCAAGCTATAACCTTGCCCAAAGCCAGATTGTAAAGCTTGCAGAGCTTGCTGCAAAGCTTGGCAAGGCCACAATCACTGTCAGGGATGAAACGGGAAGGTTTGTTGACAGGGCGCAGGTCACGATAATTGATTCCCGCGCAATCCCTACAGGGAACACGGATTCTACAAGGCTTGGCGAGGTATCATTTAACCTGGAGCCGGGAGCATACACTGCAAAAGTAGTTGATAATACCGGCATGTACGCACAGGCAGAAGCCCAATTCACATTGGATGGCGGAGGCGGGGCAAAAGTGAATGTTGTGCTCACGGGAAAGCCGGTTGCCGTGGTTAGCGTGAAAGTTGTTGACAGGCAGGGCGGGCAGATCCTTAATGGCGCAAGGCTTTCAATTGAAGGGCCTCAAGGAAGCAGGGAGAGCCGTGATATAAGCGGCACTGAAATCACAGTGGCATTTCCGGCACAGGGCATCTACACGCTGATCGCTTCCGCAGATTCAGATTATGCGCTGGGAGAACCTGTAACTGTCGATACTTCAAAAGATGACGGGAAGAAAATCACGATCGGGCTGAGCAAGTGCGCATCCGCATCATGCAGGGCTTTGCGCGTAAAAGTGGTTGATGAGGATCTGCTGCCGGTGATAAATGCGCGTGTCGGCCTTGTGGGCGCAGCTGACAATTTCTTTGCAGACATTTACGGCATGAGGGCCACGGACTTTGAAGGCATTGCAACATTCCCGAATGTAAAGAGCGGGGCTTACCGCGCTATCGCGCAAAAGTTCCCCTCGGAAGGGGAATCGGGTGATTTTGAAGTGACACAGGGGGCAGGCAGCGATGTCACGGTAAAGCTCATTATCGGCAAAGGCACAATCGAGGTCGGGGCGCTTGACAATGAAAACAGGCCTATTCCGTTCGGCTATGCAAATTTCAAAAATGAGGGCACAGAGCAGCTTGGCAAAGTCGCGCTCAATGCGCAGGGGAAGGCAAGCGTTGAGCTCAAGGCAGACAAGCGCGTCTTTGTGACGCTTGAGGCCGATGGCTATGCCCCGTACAATTCGCCCTCAGTGCAGGTGCTGCCCGGAAAAACCACAAAAATCAGCGCGAAAATGCAAAAGCAGATCAGCGGGACAATGCCAAGAATAGAATTTGAAGGGATATTTGATTCAGCCGGGCAATTGCAGAAGAACCTGGCCGCAGGCACGTCCGACACTGCGCGCTTTAAAATCATTGTCCCAAAAGAGCTTGACGGAAAGATTGGCAAGCTGGGCTTTTTCGTGCGCGTGGGAAGCAAGGACTCAAGTGAGAAAGACAGCATCTATATCAGCGCTGTGAATGCACCCCGCTCATCGGTGCTAAAAGGGGCCACATTCAGCGCGCCAAAAAGCAGCGCAGATGATATGGCAAATGTGACGAATGATGAGGCAAAGTGGGCGCTCGTGTCATGGGAGGGCGGCCAGATGGCGCAAGGGGTGTATGGGGCTGAAATCGAGGTCACAATAAGGGATTCGGCCACTGCCGGGGCGTTTTTGCCGCTCTATTACAGGGCGTTTGCAGAAAAGCTGGCAGGGGGGGTTTTACGCGATCCTGCCGACACGCAGCTCAATGAGTCTGAAGATGCGGCGGGCAAGCAGGGTCTTTATGCGCAAAGCTATGTGAAGGAATTTTATGAAGGGGCGCAGGAGGAATGCGACAGCCAGTTCTGCTATAGCGATCGCATAACCGATAAAAGGGAAGGGCTCTTCCTCACAAAGCCATATGCCCTGAGGATATTCGGGGATTACACAATGCAGTTTTCGCTTACGAATAATTCGCCGGGCATCCACGACAATGCAAACATTTTATTTAAAAATTCCGTAAACGGCGTCATTGCTGACAATAAGGTTGCATTGAAATCCTACAACATCAAAAATGCCGACTCGCAAAGCTTCACGTCACAGGAAAGCAGGTTTGAATCCGATGCCATTGCACTTGGGGATTTCCGCCAAAACAAGAGCGTGGCAGGAACCATCCAGCTGCAGCCCGAAATCCTTGGCGAAACAGCTATCGATATGCGCGTCATCTCAAACCAGCAGCAGGTGTTTGGCAGGCTCACTGCGCTAAGCGTTGTCAACGAAAAGGACCTCAACATAAGCATATTGCCAAAGACACTTCCCGCGCTCACTGAATTCGACCTCAATGTCGAAGTGAGGCTTACAGGCCCACTGGGGGGATTTGATGAAGTTGACGGGGCTATCGTGCGCATTGAAAGGATTACATCGGACCGCAGGAAGACTGTATTGAGCGCCACAACAGGCATGCACGGAAAAGTAAGCGTGAAAATCCCCGCTTCAGAGCCGGGGACAAGGATTGCAGTGAGGGTTGAAAAGGATGGTTACGCCTCGGCCACCACTACCTTAAAGGTTAGCAGCAATCTCCTCTCGGTCACTCCGCAGGCAATAAGGTCATCGCTCAACCTCACTTCAAAGCATGAGGATAAGGTTTTTGTTGAAGTGAAAAACCTTGTGCCAATTGACCTTGAGATAAAGAGCCTGCGTTTGGGCGGAAACTTTTATGGGCTGATAGATACAAAGAAGGTGAACAACTGGCTTGCGCAGTACACCGGCAAATCCGCATTGCGCTATGGCGAATCCCGCCAGCTGACTTTGCTTAGCGCAATCAGCGAGGATGCAAAGCTGCTCGATGAGCCTAAAAAGCTGCAGGGCTCGCTCTATATAGAAGTCAGCAATGCAAACGGGACGCTCAACTGGCCAATCGAGGTGCCTGTCGAGGTTGCCATAAGCCTCTCCGAGCCGCCAAAAGAGCCCAACTGCCTTGAAGTCTCGCTCAAGGAGTGGAAGGATGCAACGCTTGGGGGGAACGCGCAAACAGAGTTTCATATCCGCAACAACTGCCTAAGCGAGGGGGGAAAGCCGCTTGATTTGGCAAACCTCAAGGCAAAAATAAAATGGAACAGCAACCGCCTTGGCAATGTTGAACTGCATGTTACAGATTCCGCCACAGGAAGCGAGGCGAGCGGGGCCTTGAGCGAAGGTGCATTTAGCAACCTGCTCGAATTCATCCCTGCAGGAAAGGAATATGTTGCCCTCTTAGAGTTCACCCCCAAAGGCGATACGCGCGGGCAGAAGGCGCAGTTCAATGTCATCATTGATGCAGCGCAGATCACAAATGAAGGGGAGCAGCTTGTGGGGGCGACAAATGAAATCGCGTCCGAAATTGATATCATCGACCTGAGCGAGTGCATCAAGTATGAGCCCGACGCGCAGTCAGGATTGATATTGCAGCCTGAGGATGATGAAGGGAGAATCGAAATAGATTCGGCAGCCTGCGGGAATGTTGATATTGATTTCTGGCTCTGCAGGAACAACAAGGACTGCGCGGGCGGGGTTGAGGGCGCGATACAGGCCAGCCCTGACAAATTCACCCTCACCCCAAAAAGTTCCAAAAAAATAATTGTGGTGGGCAGGCAGGCAATACCGGGACTTTACGGCCTCAATGTCGATGTGCGCACCCCGGGGAGCAACTATAGGCAGATTGCACTCATCGATGTGCTTGCAAAGCCCACCGCCCAGGACGCATTTGACCTCTACAAATATGATTTTACGGTCAAGGGAAAGGGGGCAAAGGACTCGACGCAGCTTACTAACAGGTTCCTTTTGGACAAGGTGGATGTTGATGCAAGCATTTGCGACTGGGGCGAGGCAACGGAGAAAGGATGGTGGAACTGGAAAATGGCAGGAGTAGGGGCCGTGGTGGGCGCGGTCGCATCCATCAAGCCCGCGATGGACGCGGCGAAGATGGCGGCGCAAAACACTGCAACCAAGACAAGCACAAAGCTCGCGGCCTCGAAGAGTTCGCAGGCAGTTTCATCCGCATCAACCAAGGCATCCTCAAACACGCTTGAAGGAGTGTGCAGGAATATTGATGCGGGCAAGGCCTCGGCGATAAGCGCGAGAACAGCATGCTCTCTAACCCCTGCAAAGGCGCAGGTTGAGGCAGCGGCAGGGCAACTTGAAGCCGCAGCACAGCAATGCAATTCAATCCGGCAGAAGGCCCAGCAATACGATAATATTGATGACAGTGCATTCGGCCAGCTTGACAGCGGTATAACCCCATATGGCGATGCAGAAGCTCTTTCAAGGGCGCAGGGCTTTGTGGAACAAAAGCAGGCCCTCAATAGCCAGATTTTAGGTGAGTTGCAGGCAGTTTCAGGCCAGCTGCAGGCGGCTTCAGCGCAATATGCAGCAGCGGCCCCTGTAGCCGAAACATCATGCAAAACCACCCCCGCAACATGCAATGGATGCCCTGCAACACTTTCGGGGGCAGTTGCCAAAACCCAGCAAAGCGCAACCTCACTGCAATCTTATATCGCAAAAGATTATGGCGAGGCAGCGGCAAAGACAGGGATTGTCGGAACCAATATCGCCGCAACACGAGCAGCCAGTGCTGCTTCCCAAAGCGCCCTCTCCCCGGCACTTAGCGCCGCAGCAACGAGCGCCCCGTTCTTCAGCCCTACCGCGATCATGGGGATTTTCACGGTCGGCGGCTTTTTCGTAGGGGGCGTCATCGGCAACCTGTTCGGGCAGGACCCGTGCGACCAGCGCCACAGCAACGAGCTTCCAGATTACATGATCAACCTCGTGGAGGATGCAGGCCCCATAGAATCCGAGGACTCGAACTTCTCTTTTGACTATGACATGGAATCAGCGCAGGTCATTGGCAAGTATGAAAAGCAGCGCGTGGGGATTATTGTCACGAACAATGGCATTGAGGATCCCAAGCCAGTATTTAGCACAGTGACATTCAATGCAAAAGAGCATTTGCATTCAGACCCCACAAGGATCAGCAGAGGCAACAGCAGTTTCGGCCCGTTCAATGTGCCCGACCATGCTAACCCCGATGTTGCGGCAAAAATACACCTGAAGTTCAGGACGCAGGACGTGCCTGAAAAGCTGCCTGACCTGAGCTTTGACACCATTTCCTGCGTTTCGGGAAACAGGATGGGGATTACGGGAAAGGGCGCATTGCCTAAAATAAAACTCAACTGGAGCTTTGGGGAAAATGGCATCGGCAATGACAGCTGCCTGCAGCAAAACCCCGAAGGGGTCTATTGTGACGCAGTGCAGTTCTCGATAATGCTAAGCAGGCGACTCAATGCATTGAGGGAATTCTTTGACCTCAACCCCGATCTTTCATGCCCGGCAAACCCGCTCGCGCAGGATGCCGCCGCAATAGGGCGCGACCTCAATATCAATGCGCAGGCAGGAACAAGCTGCTACATAAATAGCTGGGCAGGGTACCTTGAGGGCGAACCTGCAATAAAGGGCTTGCTGCTCGCAAATGAAGGCACGATTTCCTGGACAGGCGAAATACCCAACACGCAGGCTTTTTTGGATACGATCCATTTCAACGCATTGCTCATGGAGGATGGCTATACACCCGACTTTGGCAGGGACTTTGCAAGGCACTATTCGCAGGAAAGGTTCTTTGATACCCCTGATTGGTTCTTTGGGCTTGCAAAGGACAGTTCAGGAAAGGATTACGGGGTGGGAAAGCTCTTTGCCGATAATGCAATCACTTTCAAAAACCGCTATTTCGATTCCCAAAAGCTCCCTGCTGCCGGCACTTATGAAGTATTAATTGGCATCGAGCCTTCAAATGGAAGCTTCAGGCTCTTTAGGCCCGATGGCACGCCGAACGCGGCAGTGGATGTCGAATTTTACATGGTGAACGGCCCGGCCCCAAGCTCTGCATTCTATTCAACACCAATTGACGGCCTTGTCGGCCTTGAAGGGGATTCCTTCAACAGGCAGGGCTATGGAGTGAGCTTTGAGAACAGGAGCGCTGCCCCCGTGAATTTCAATAACGAGGCGCAGCCTGCAAAGAGCAATCCGGATTCGGGAAGCAACGCCATAGCAAATGTTGCAACTGCAATGGATAAGGGGTTTTACACGCTGAATGCATCCCCTTCGCAGCGGGGCAGCATCTTTGAGCTCGAGAAGGTTTCGGCAAGTGAAGCGAAAATGCGCTTCAGCCCATCAAAGGCAACTCCGGTGATGCTGAAAGTGAATGCGGACACCATTTCAACCGACAACCTCGCGGCATTCTACACGATTACCGCAAACGAAACCCCGATAGATGTCGGCATGGCATCGACATACTGGGACGGCGCCGGGGCCTGCCTTGACCCTTCGGGCGCAGTAATAACCGAGTCGTTTGATTTCAGGTCGGACCGCGCCGCAACTTCAAAAGACCCCGTCATTGACTGGCAGAGCGTGTACGGCATTGACTTTGGCGCGGTAAATTATACTGGCCGGGCGTATTTGCGCACGATCCTCTACACCGACCCGCAGCAGGAAGTAGTGCTGCGGCTTGAAAGCCCGCGCGATAATGCACAGTTCCTCACTCCTGATGAGGGCGGGCAGAAAGTGCGGCTTGCAGGAGTGGGCGGGATTTCGTTCAATAACCCCGGCGGCGGTTCATTAGGGAGCGTAAACAGCTTAAGTGATGTCTTTGGCCTTGTGGTTGACAGGAAAGTGTGCGTTGTGGATTCGGGAAGGAAAGCGGGCTTTTTCTGGAACCCCAAGGCGGTTTATGAGATGGCTGGAAAGGAGAGGAACATTTCCGAGCTGACAAATTCCCTTGTGGCAGGCGAGAGCTGCATTGGCTTTGGGTGAACCGCCATGGAGATTGCATCGCTTTTCATCTGGGAGTTCATTTCCGATGTGAGCTTCATGCTCAAGGTTTTCGTGATGATGACGCTTGCGAACTGGGTGAGGAACCATCTTGGCGACAGCCCGGTCTCCTGGATACTTATTGTGGGCATCGGCTATTTTGTGCTCTTTGACGGCTGGGCGGTTTTTGGCCCCATTTATCTCTTATACCTGTTATTGGGCTTTGGGGTGAGCTCGATCATAATCGACTTCTTCTTTGTGGGTGCCGGCGGCCCGCCTGAGCAGGAAGGGATTGAGTCCCCGGTGAGCAGCGGCGTTGACATCATGAAAAGGATGGGCGAGAAGGCTGCACACATGAATGTCATGAGGAGGCGCTAAAAAATGGCATTTATAGGCCAGAAGGGCCATATAATTTTCCTGATAATAGGCGCATTCATAATACTTGCAATACTCCCCGTTATTTTGACCACCTTTTTCTGGCCTGCAAAAATAATCATGCAGGTCGTAATGATCTTCACCCTCTACACTACGGTGCGCGGGCTGATGGGCTCTGGCAACCTCACGATCATGATTTCGGCAATCCTCATCTATTTCATGGTATTCAAGTATTTTGAGATTTTCCTCTCGCTCTATGTACTCCAGCTGCTCTTGGGATTGCAGTTCCTTTCGGTCATAATATGGGGAGTTGGCACTACGATGAGGAAGTAGGGTTTTTATTGTTTGGAATGGTTATATTGTGGGAAAGGTGGAAAAATGAAGCTAGTGCTCCTTGAAGGGCTCCTTGACAGCTTGTGGATAGTGCTCACCCTGTTCCTTTTCGTCTGGATTTACGGGTGGGCAAAGGAGAATTTGGGCTCTGCAAAGCTCGCGATACTTTTCGCCCTCATTGTCGTGTACCTGACATTTTACTCCTATCCTTTCCTTGTGTGGCTGCTCGTGATATTTTTCCTCATACAGACTTTCGGCAAGGAATTTATTTCCCAGATCAACCCTTATGGCGGGGACCAGCTGAGGTGAATGCGTGGATACGTTTAATTTCATAATTTCAGCGCTCCTCATGTTCATGGCAGTGCAGCTCGGGCCGGAGGGCTACTGGATCGCGCTTGGGATAGTTGCAATATCCATACTGACATCAAAGGACCTCTCGACCGTGATAATGTTTGGCGGCGCGAGCATAGCGATGTTTTTGCTTGTGGGCAGCCATGATGACAGCCTCTGGCTCATTGCCCTCTTTGGCCTTATCATACTCTCGGTAGTGTTTGGCTCAAAGCCGGCAACACCCCAGCAGCCTGACATGGGGATGGGGGGCTATGGGGACATGTTTGGCGGCATGGGCGGCGGAATGGGTTATTGATGCAGGCGCTTTTTATCGTAATTTTAGTGGCACTTGCGGCAATATTTATCAGCATCAACCAGGCAGGCCTTGCACTCCTGACAGGCATTGTACTGCTCGCTGACCTTGCAGGCGGCCTGCTTTCAGGGGTTATCGGAGCTCTTTTCGGCACCTTCGGCGCCCTTAAGGAAACAGCGCAGGGGGAGGCAGCAGAAGTTGAGGCGGCAAAGGTCAAATACCCTTCCGGAAAGAAAGCATTTGAAGAAGGGTTTGGCAGGCTTGGCAAGGAGTTTGGCAAAAGGGAAAAGGACAAGCAGGAGGGAAAGATGATCAAATCCAAGCTCAATACCGCAAACCTTGCAGCATCGGTTGAGAATTTCCTTGCAGGCATTGGGAAGGCCTTGAAGAAATGACCGGCGGCATTAATGCAAAAAAACGGCCAAAGCACAAATGGCAAAAATCAATAAATGAAAAACAATCGTTTCGCCGGTTTTTGCAAACTTGGGCTGGCGGAACCCTCTTGTGAGGATGGGTATGATGGTTATCCCATCCGGAAGAAATGGGATAAGCCACATACATTCGCTTACAATTAAAAAACCGGTTTGGCAGGGATAAAACCCTAAACTCCGGATTGATTTCTTTTTTGCAGCAAACCGTAAGTATTTACCCAAAAATTATGTGCGGTTCGCTACCATGCAGGCCACAAAAGTCTTCTTGGCATTTATTTGTGGCCTGCCATAATCAAAATCCCCGGGTTGAAATAAATTTTAAAATCAGGTATTTGCCGCCTTTCATTTCTTCTGCAGCTCAAGGAGCGTCTTGCGGTCCGTTTCAAGGATTTTTTGCAAAATCCCCTGAAGCGCAATGGTGTTTGCCTTTGTTTCGCCAACTTCCTTTTCAAGCGAGCTGATCCTTTTGTCAAGTGCCTCAAGCTGCGCAACAGCCTGAGGGGTGATCTTGGGGGCAGAGTCGATTTTTTCATGCAACTCGGCAATCCCCTGCTGCACATCGTCAATTTTCCCCGCATGCTCTTCGAGCATTGTGTGGGTTGCGGCATGGCTTGCAAGCTGCTCATCAGATGCATCCTTTGCATCTTCGGATAGGTCCCCTTCAGCATAATCCTCTTCCCCCTCTTCCCCGCTTATATCATCCGCGCCATCATCAGCAGCATCCTGCTCTTGCAAATCTTCCTGCGTGGCAGGGGCTTTCTGTGGTTGCGCGGGGGGCTGGACAGTTATGCCCTTGGCTTCTGCAAGGACCGATTCAATCTCGGCTCCAGAGAGGCTTATGCCTGCAAGGGTGATTTTTATGGTGTTGTCATCTACCCCTGAGGAGATCATGCGCTTTACCGTTTGCAGCACCACTTCGTTTGACACCATAATTGATCACTTTTGCACTATATGTTAGGCAAATTTATATATTAACTTATAGTCTATACTGTTCATGAACCTATTCAGGATAGCAAACGGCCCCTGGGAGCGCCTTTTTGAAGGGAACTTCCAGGACCATGAAATCGAGCTTTATTCCAACCCTGAAAAAATACTTTTTATACTCATTTATGAAAAGCAGCTTGACAAGGTCGTGGGGGCCATTGCAGAGCTCTATAAAGTGTTTTTCGCAAGCGGCGAGGTCGAGGCTTTCACGGAAACCCTCCCGAAAGAGGCCCTGATCCTCACAAAGCACAACGAGAAAGAGACGCTCAAGTTCCTGCTCCTTGGGAGCAAGCCTGTTTATGTGAAGTGGCAGGAAGATGAATTCATACGTGAAGTCGACCTTCTTGTAAAGCGCCTCATGACCTCGGCAACAATGATAAAGGATGTTTCCAAGGCCTATGAGCTGAGCCTGAGCGAGATCTCAGAGAGCCGGGAGGAAGCGCAAAACGCATTTTTCTCCGAACCCATGCTGGTCCCCCTGCTCTCAACGGCATCGCACTCAAAGATTTCAGAGCCGCTCGCCCCGATCTCGAAAGCAGTAGTCAAGGGCGAGATCATGCTGGGCCTCACACGCGACCACAAGCGCATAGTGGAACCCCTGGCCCTCTTTACACGCACGCTGATAACAGACGGGGAGGTCAAGGACCGCAACCGTGTCCTGCAGGTCATCGGCGAGAGCGCGCTTCTCTCAAATGTGCCTGCCATATTCTTCGATCCGCAAAAGAAGTTTGCAGGAATCGGCGAGGCGAACAGGAACATGGCCGAGATACAGAAATTTGAGGTCAACACTGACCCGCTGGGATTTCCTGCAAGGGTATTCCGGCAAAGGGAGAGCATAAAGGTGGACATGAACCTTATTGACCCTGAAATAATTGCCGAGCTTTTCGGTGTCGGGGAAAAGGATTTTCCGCGCATAATACGGGGCGTTTTGGAAAAGGGGCCGGTCAGGTCCATGAACGAGCTTATTGAAAAGGTTTCGGGGACCAGCCAGACCGAAGAGTACAGCGAATTCAAGATAAGGAAGGCTGCCCGCATTCTAAAGCTCATAGACCTGCGCTACCCCAGCCTGTTTGGCGGCCTCAATGACATAGACGAGATGATAAGGCAGGGGAGCTCAAGCCTTGCAAGGGCATCGATAGTCGAGCTTGACGGGCTTGACAAGCGGAGCACCATGCTCATGTTTTATTCACTGCTAAAGGGCATCCATGAGAACATGAAGAAAAAGGGGAAGAGCGACTCACTTAAGGCCATGATGCTCCTGCCCTCGCTGCAGATGATGAGGATGACAGGAAAGCAGGCTGGCCGCAAGGAAATCAATTCAATAATGCAATCGCTCGAAGGCCTTGGGATTGCCTTTGCCATTGCAACCGAGCACCTGATTGATGTGGACCAGGAGATCAAGGCAATAATAAATGCCCAGATCAATGTAGTGAGCGAAAATGACATAGGGGTGCAGCTTTCAAACAGGAAGTCCTACAGGGTGCTGCTGCGCCCGACTTTGAGCAAGCCGGCAATGTGATGGCACGGCCAAACCAAAAGATTTTATTGAAAACCGGCGCTCCACGGGCATTATTTTTTCTTCCGCTGAACTAATAGCAGCCCGACAAAGTAATTCGGTTCAATTTTCACGGCCTGCAACTAGCAAACCTTGAAAGTTTTACGGCATTTTTCAAGGTTTGCTATAATAGCAAAGGACAAAAACAAAAAAAACCGGCAAACGATACCAATAAAAAGGGGAATAAATTATATGTAATAGATCAAAATATGCCACGCCTTGCATTCACATTCCAGATTATCTTATTTTCCATAATGCTGCTTATCCCTGCATATGCGACGACTTATGAAGTCGTGGAAGGCGAGGTCCCAAGCACATGCGGCGATCAGGCCTGCCAGGCGGGCGAGACGTGCATCAACTGCGAAAGTGATTGCGGAATATGCCCAATCATACCTCAAGACGATGGCGAAACAGGGGATGGCGGGGGAAGCGATGAAGGGCCGGGGAGCGGAGACAGTTCCGGAAATGATGGCGGGACCGGCGGCACTGGAGATGGCGGGGTCGGAGGAGGCTCGAAAGCATCTGTGCGCGGGCTCAATTTCCTGCCGGCACAGGCAGGCAAGGAAGCATCAATAAGCGTGCTTGTATCAAACGGCCTTCCCCTTGCGCAGAATTTCGTTGTTGATTTGCAGGTTTTCAGTGGAACCACCCTTGAATTTTCAGACAATTTTACCACCACGGTTATTGGGAGCGGGAAGACATTCCGCGTGAATTTCCCTAAGAAATGGATCCCGGCAGCAGGAGGGGACTACACGGCAGAATATGCATTGTATTCAAGTGACCGTGCGATAAAACACGATTCCAAGGAAATGACCGTGAAAATTGCGGGGGCTGGCGCTAATGCCGCCGGAAGCGGGGCCGAGCAGGGCTCCGGAGAATATAAGCTTGGAAGCAAGTATGCCCAGAATAAAACTGATGCTAATGCCCCGCCTGCAACAGCAGGCGCACAGGCCTCAAATACTGCCCAGCCCGCCGGAATTGATTACCCGCTGATTATTGTGGCTGTATTAGTGCTTGTATTGGCGGCAGTCTTTGGAAGAAAGCTGATAAAGGCATAATATTTTTCCTGCAATAATAGGCATAAAATGCACCCGGATTATAGAAGGCACTTTTCAGTGCTGTGTTGCATAATTACGGAAANNCCAGTTAGACGTCCTGACAAAAAAGGGCAGTTTTTGGGAGTTATGCAACAGGGCACTTTTCAGGCATTCACTGTTACTGCAATAAAGGACAGCATATTGCATGAAATAGCTGGAAAAAAAAGGCAATTTGCGGCCCTTTAAAATGCAGGGCAATCAGGTTATTTCTTCTTCTGCTTTTGGGCGGCGCCGTTTTCCTTGAGGTCTTTGAGAGTTGCAAATTCCAAAGGGTTGATTGAATCGATGACATATTTGATCTCGCTGACCTGCTCGGCTTTTGCATAATTCTGCCTGATATTCTCAACTTCAGAACCCAATAAAGTAATCCTCTCAGAGAGCTCTGCCACTTTTGAATTGAGGGATGCGATCTCCCGGTCCATGCCACCGGTGCCGGCAACAGGGCCATTGTGCCCTGATTCCTGCAGGTCCTTGACCTTGCGGTTCACTACCAAAAGGTTCCTGCCAAGTATTTTTTCATTCCTTACAAGGAACTTGATTTTCTGTAAAATTATGAGTATGCTGCTGTTTATTGCCCTAAGGTCCTCTGAAACCTTGGGGATTGCCGTGCTCCCCGAAGGCTTTTTTGAACCCTCAATGCGCGAATCTTGGGGAATGTGTCTTTGGTGGGGCATTTGAACACCTAATAAACTTTACCTGTAAAAAAGCCTTTTCTTTTTGCTGGGCCAAAAATAAGGCTTGCGAAAAGAAAAAGCCATAATACCTATTGAATATACTTTCTATGAGTATAAAATAGCTATGGCCACTAATAAGCTTAACGGGATACTGCTTGACTGCGGCTACCGGATTGGGGAAAATGGCAATTCGGTAATACAACTGTATGTAAGTGATGAGCGCAGCATAAGGCTTATTGAGGACAATTCTTTCAGCCCATATTTTTATGTTGTGAGCAAGGACCCGCAAAAAACCCTCCATGCCCTTGAAGGCCATGTGTTTGGCGAAGGGGCGAGAGCATTAAGGGCAGAATTGTCCCCCAAGGAAAATGCCCCGAATGCAATAAAGGTGTATTTCAAAAACCCGCAAGAGCTTGTGAGGGCACGCGAGGCCATCGAGGGCGTTGAGGGGGTTTATGAAAGGCGCGAGTACGACATCCCGTTCACGGAGCGCTACCTCATCGATAAGTGCATGCACCCGATGGCAGGGGTGGAAATTGAGGAAAAAGACGGGAACGTGGTAAAAATCAATCCCCGTGAAATAAAGCGCGACCTGCGGCTGGTTGCACTTGACCTTGAGACTTACTCCCCCGGAAGGTTTTCCGATGCGCGCCTCGACCCCATTTTAATGTGCGTGCTCTCAGCGCAGGGCGGCTCGAAAGTGTACACCTACAAAAAGACGATGGCAAAGGAAGCGATAGTGCTTTCTGATGAGAAGGAAATGCTTGAAAGGGTTTTTTCCGACCTGCGGTCAATGAGCCCTGATGTGCTTGTGACATATAATGGCGACAGCTTTGACATGCCATATATCAAGGAGAGGTGCGAGAGGCTTAAGGTTAAATGCGACTTCGGGTTTGGCCCGGTCAAGGTTGTGCACCGCGGAATGTATAATTCCGCGGAGATTTCAGGCACGCAGCACCTTGACGCATATGCGCTCATAAAGTTCATGGCGCGCATAGGCGCGGTGAGCCTCGTCAAATTTGATATTGAAAATGTTTCAGAAAAGCTCTTTGGCAAATACAAGGAGAAGCTTTTGCACACAGACATCAACGGGCTTTGGGATAAAGGGGACATCGACAGGATAGTAAAATACAACCGCGAGGACGGCGAGGTAACGCTCCAGCTTGCAAAAGAATTCCTCCCCCTCCAGATACAGCTCGCATCAATGCTGCGCCAGACGCTTTTTGAGACAAGCAGGGCTTCATCGTCACAGATGGTCGAGCAGCTTCTTATAATCAGGAGCTTTGATAGGGATAACCTCATACCAAACAGGCCGGGCGAAGCCGAGGTCACCCAGAGGTCTTTGCAGACCTATGAAGGAGGGTTTGTGCGCTCCCCCCTCCCGGGCCTTCATGAAAACATTGCAGTGCTCGATTTCCGCTCGCTGCACCCGACAATCATGATTTCACACAACATCAGCCCTGAAACGATGCGCTGCAGCCACGATGAATGCAAAAGCGGGGAGAATGTCTCGCCCGACGGCGACTGGTTTTGCATGAAAAGGAAAGGGTTCCTCTCCGGGATTTTGGAGGAAATTTTAAAGGACAGGATTGAACTCAAGAGGAAAGTGAAGCTCATGGAGAAGGGCACGCAGGAGTACAAGATGCTCAATGCGCGCCAGCACGCCCTCAAAATCCTCCTCAATTCCCATTATGGCTATCTCGGGTATCCGCGCTCAAGGTGGTATTCGCGCGAGAGCGCAAGGGCGGTGACCGCATGGAGCAGGCATTACATCCAGCAGGCAATGGAGAAAGCCGAGAAGGACGGATACACAGTATTATACGGCGACACCGATTCGATGCTATTGCTTATCCCAAATGGAAAAAATGAGGAGGATGTCAGGATATTCATGGAAAAAGTCAATGACGAACTTCCAGATGCGATGGAGCTGGAATTCGACGGCATGTATAGGCGCGGCATTTTTGTCACAAAGCGCGAGGGCGGGGCCGCGAAAAAGAAGTATGCGCTCATCGATTTCAGGGGCAACCTCAAGATTGTGGGCTTTGAGTATGTGAGGAGGGACTGGGCAATTGTTGCAAAGGAAACGCAAAGGCAGGTCATCGAGGCGGTGCTAAAGGAGGGTGACCCTGCAAAGGCGGTGGCGCTCACAAAGGGCATGATAAAAAGGCTGAAGGAAGGCAAGGTACCCAAGGCAGAGCTCGTGATAATGACGATGCTAAAGCGCAGGATAGACAAGTATGAATCAATCGGCCCGCATGTCGCTGCCGCAAAAAAGGCCATTGCGCGCGGAAAGGACATTGATGTGGGCAGCGTGCTCGGCTTTGTCGTGACAAAAAAGAACGGGAAGAGCATTTCGGAAAAAGCAGAGCTTGAGGAGTATGTTGCCGAAGGCAACTATGATGCCGATTATTACATCGAGCACCAGATCCTTCCGGCGGTGCTCAACATAATGCAGGAGCTCGGGTACGATAAACAGGATTTGATTTCGGGCGGAAAGCAGAGTTCGCTATCGAGCTTTATGTGAATGCAGAAAACGGGGAAACTTCCCTGCAAAAAAAGCCTTAAATTGAACCCGATTTTTATCAAAAGAAGGGATGCCGCTTTAAATGGCGGGGACATCCCTGCAAAGCACTGGGCAACGGCTATGTTGAAAATCTCAATTTTTCTGCGTTTGCCATCCTGCTTTGGCCTGAAAAACCCCTTATTTCGCCGTTTGTTAAAGGCTTTGTTAGGGCGGTACTTTTTGTGCATGCACATCTTGGGGCTTTTTCAACAGAGCCTCAAAGCAACAGAATGCTTTTATAGGCATTAATGTTTAATCCCTTGCATGGGCAATTGCGCAGCGGTTAAACTTTGCATTGCATTCGCAATATTGCTGATTATTCCCGGCAATGCTCTTGCCGCAAACTGGTATGTTGACAATGCCGCATCGGGCGCGAATGACGGCACGGGCTGGCAGGACGCATGGCAGTCATTTGCAGACATCATCTGGCTCAACAAGTACCAAAATCCCCAAGCGGCAGGCGTGGTAAGGCCGGGGGATGTCATTTACATTTCGGGCGGAGCTGAGAGCAAGGCCTATAATGAAACCCTCGTGATAAACACGGCAAACATGGACATTTCAAATGACCGCCGGATCATCGTGCGCGCGGGGCAGGATGAAAACCATAACGGCAAAGTGATCATTGACTGCGCAGGGACGCTAGGCTATGGCGCTAGGGGCGGATCTTATGTTACGCTTAGCGGGAACTATAATGGAAAAAGGCATATTGTCATACGCAACTGCACCAGCCCCAAATACAAGGACCAGAATTGGGCGTTCTTCAGCGGCGGGAGCGGCCTGGTCCTCGAATATCTGGAAATATATGCGAGCAACAACGGCATTTGGCTCAATCAGGGGGCAGACAACGAAGTCGCCAACTCATACATCCACGGGACTTTGGGGGATGCAGGCATAAGAATCTTTTGCCCTTCAACAGTGGGTGGCTGCAAAGTGCACGACAATACAATCATCGGGAACGTTGAAGGATCGCAAGAGGAAGGGATCATCGGCGGCGGGCCTGACGGGATCCAGAGCTTTGGCGGCATCGACATTTACAATAACCGCATTGATTGGGAATTCGGGCCTGTTGTGCCTTCGCGCAACCCCGCAGGCCAGCAGCACCCCGATAACATACAGCTGCGAAAGGGTTACCAAAGAATATATGATAATTTTCTCCTCAATCCCGCAAATGCCTGCATTTCAGGGGACCCTTATGCGGGAGTGCTGGAGCATTTCCGGATGTACAATAACGTATGTGCAGTAACCAACCCGTATTTTTATGCCACAAAACCCTATTATGTTGGCAGGGGCATGGAGTGGGCTGCCGGAGAGCTGACACGTGTCTTTGATGTCGTTATTTCCAACAACACTTTTGCTGACCTGCCCATCGGCAGGGCAATAGCCATAGGGTGGAGCGGCAGCCCCGGGATTTCTGATTTTTTTGTTTCAAACAACTTGATTTACCGCATGGGGCGGCCGGGTTTTCCTGTCATCAATTTTGCAGCGGCAAATCCGGATAAAATATCCATCAGCAACAATCTCCTTTATGCAGGAAAACACGGTTCAACACTCATTTCTGCAGGCGGCGACATCATAACCCAAGCCAATGGCATCTATACTGAACCTGTTTTCAGGTCATATAATGGCGTATCGCTTTCCAATGACTTCCGTTTGGCCGAAAGCGACCTGTCGGCAAAAAACAATGGCACGGATCTCTCGCCCTTTTTTACCGCAGACAAGGACGGAATTTTGCGCCCGCAGGGGACTGGATGGGACATCGGGGCATATGAATACGTGCAGCCAGCCATACAGCCTCCGGCACCAGCCGACACGGACAATGATGGCATTCCAAATTCCTCAGACCGCTGCCCGAAAACCGCACTCGCAGCGAGGGCTTACGTGAACGTTTTCGGCTGCGCAATGCCGGTAGCGGCAAAATTCGACATCAGGCCCGATTTCAATGCAACGGATATTAATGGGATGCAGGGCCTTGAATTGGGAATATCGCAATACGGCAAAGTTTCATACACAAACACGAGCCTGGCACTTGTGAAAGTTATCGCAGGAGAAGACGAGCGCCTCAATCTTGACGCGGACTTCAACATAACCCAGTCCAAAATCAGCATCAGCCAAAACAATTTGCCCCAGCTCAATTTGCCTGCCACAATAACGATCTACAACACAAACTTCAACTCGCCGAAAATCCTCAAGGACGGGGCTGAATGCACGGGCTGCCAGATAGTTTCCTATGACAAAAACACAAAAACCATTGTGTTCAGCGTGCCGGGCTTTTAACCACCAAAACGGCTATATCATCACCATTTTATACAAGCTCAAAGCAATATAGAATCGAAAGCCATGAAACCGAACAA